>NZ_JBEZZW010000004.1:0-276227 GCF_040639415.1 Micromonospora sp. NPDC023888
GTTGTTTGATATGTTCATAGAGTTACGGCGGTCATGGCGGAGGGGAAACGCCCGGTTACATTCCGAACCCGGAAGCTAAGCCCTCCAGCGCCGATAGTACTGCACTCGTGAGGGTGTGGGAGAGTAGGACGCCGCCGGACAATCTTTCAGAAAGGGCCACCCCGCATAGGGGTGGCCCTTTCTGCGTTACCCCCCGAATGGTCGACTCGGAATCACCGAAACCGCGGTATCCGTGACCGCTCGACACCCGGTATCAGGAAAACCGAGTCGATCACCGGGATCGGAACTATCCCGCCGTGGTCGGCCCGCCGCACCTCGCTGTCGCGACCTGCCGGGGACTGTGCCTCGCGCCGCTACGATCTGCGGGTGGACGACGCGCTGATATTTCTGGTCTTCTCCGGCAGCGTGGCCGCGATCCTGGGGGCCCTGTGGTGGCTGGCCTCGCGTGTGCGGCGCCGCGGCATCGGCGGTGAGGTCATGGGCCCCTTCGAGGAGATGTGGCATCCCGCCGCACACCGGATCCGCGCCGAGATCCGCGTGCAGGACGCGCGGGTGGTGCCGATGCCGCCGCAGGGTGGCAGGCGCCACGGCCAGGGCCGGGACGCCAGCGCGTAGGCCGAAGAGTGGGTACGACGTCGCAGAGCGGGTTAGGCCTCAGAGCTGGTGAGGCCTAACAGGGGGCAGGGCCTCAGAGCGGTTACGGCCTCAGAGCGGGCACGACGTCCAGAGCGGGCGAGCCTCAGAGCGGTTACGACTTCAGAGCGGGCGCGACCTCAGGAGGGCTTCGGCCCGCAGACGTAGCGGGGCTCCGCGTCGTAGCGCCACGTGAACTTCTCCCGCTTGACCACCGCGCCGTCCTTCTTGATCACCCGGAAGGCATCCTGGGTGAAACCGTTGATGCCATTTGTCGAGATGCACGAGGGGCCGGGCTCCAGGTGGATCTGCTTGGGCGTGGTGATGTTGCGACGCGGCCCGTACTCCGTCTTCACACTGTCGTAGATCTTCGTGCTCCAGATCGACACGGTGATCGTGCTCGACGTGTATGACGTGTCGATGAGGACGCCGTACTCGGTGTTGTTACGGAACTTGAAGTCCAGGTCCGGCCAGAAGATCGTCGACTCGATGACCGCCGGATACCTGTCGAACCAGTACGAGTGCGGCTTGTGTTCGACGTCCTCCAGCCCCGCGTAGTAGGTGGCGTTGAACAGCGTGGTGGTGAACTGTGAGGTGCCGCCGCCGACACCCGGCACGAGCTTGCCGCCGAGGATGACAGGCGCGTCCCGGTAACCCTGGGCGTAGCCGCGCTCCCCGGTGTGACCGTTCAGCGAGAACGTCTTGCCGGGCAGGACGACAGTGCCGTCCACCTGCTTCGCGATGGTCGCGATGTTCTGGCTGCGCGACGAGGCCATGCCGCCGGTGAAACGGGTGGTGAAGGTGGACACCCGCTCCTTGATGCCCAGGCCGGCCAGCTTCTCGGCGGTGAGCTCCGGCGGCGTCGGCTTCAGCTCGCCGGTCACCTCGCGGCCGTCCGCCTTCGGGAGTACCGCCAGCAGGTCCTGACCCAGGGTCGTGGTGTCCAGTTGCTGGCCCGGTCGCCCGTCCCTGGTGGTGGGCCGGCCGCCGGAGATGGTCATCGTGGCGTCCTTCGGCGGCACCTCGATGGCGGCCAGGCTGGCGCCGAGCGCCGCCCGTAGCCGCTTGACGTCCACCGACGGGGTCAGCTTGCCGGCCTTGTCGGCGGTGAACCGCAGGCTCTTCGCGATGGCGGCGGGCGGGACCTGCACCGAACCCTTGTCGGTACGCAGGGTGACAGGTGCGGCGACCGCCGGCTTGGCCAGCTCGGTGACCAGCCGGTCCAGCTCCTCCGGAGTGGTCGCCGGGTGGCTCTCCACAAGCGGCACGGTGACCGGGGTGCCGGCCAGCCAGCCGGCGCGCACCACCTCGGCCGAACGTTGCGGTTCCAAGGCCAGCCCCGGCTTGGGCTGCACGACCTTCGGCGTGGTGCCCTGGTAGGTGATCGCCGGCATCGTCATCCCCTGGGCCTGGTCGCCGAGCACCTTACGGAGCGCGTCGTCCAACCGGCCCACGTCGACGGTGACCACCGGGTCGACCGTGCGGGAGCCGACCAGGCGGCTGACCGGGTGCGCCTCGGCGGCAGCCGCTGCCGCGACGGTCGCCGGCACGTCGACGGCCAACCCCACCTCGGCCGGGTTGATCTCGGCGGTCCGCCCGTCGACAGTGATCTTCAGCGGGCCGGCGAGAGCCGCCGCGCGCCGGGCCAGCTCGGCCCGCAACTCCCGGTCGGCGTCCGCGCGGCTCCGGCCGCCCAACTCGGTGCCGAGCACGGTTGTGCCGCGGGGAACGTCACCGGCATAGGCCCAGGCCCCGGCACCCGCCACGGCGGCGAGGACGCCACCGGTGACGCCGGTGGCGAGCAGCATCCGTACCCGGCGGGGTCGGCGCGGACCACCCTCCGGCTCGCCGGGGGCGGAGGTCGTCACCGGTCCGTCGTCCGGCCAGGTGACCGCGGTGACCTGCACGGTGGGCCGGTCGTCGGCGGGGGGACTCTTTTCGCCGTACAGCGTCACTGCAACCTCGATCGCCAGGGTGCCGCGGGAGGTACTCCCTCCCGGAGGCACCTACGGTAACGAATGCCCGGCCGTCCTCGCGGGCTGCGCCCATCCGGTGCTGCTACCGCGTGTCGCCCGGCGTGTCCGCGGAGTGCGGGGGCGGTGCCGGCGGCGGATCAGAGGCGTGGCACGGTGGCCGGGTGGACACTGCGGAGCGGGTGTTGGCGTACGGCGGCGGTTGGCTGGACCGGGCGGGGCCCCTGCGCACCGATCCGACCCGGTTGAGCGCACTGCTCGCCGAGTCGAGCACCGTCGTGTTGGCGTTGTGGCGGGACCGCTGTCTCGTCGACGCGGGCGGGCCGGTACGGCTCACCGCGGAGCGGGCGTCGCTCGTCCGGTCCGCCGCGGGTGAGACGGTCTTCCTGGGGCTCGACGGTGACGTCGCCGTGTTTGCCGTGGACCTGTCCGCACTTCCCGAACGGGCCGCCGTCGAGATGGCCGGTGCGGCGCGTTCCGTCGACGTGCGGGCGCTGGTCGGGCGGCTCGACCCTGGTGACGCGGCCGTGCAGGCGTACGCCCGGGGTCTGCTGCACTGGCATCGGCAGCAGGGGTACTGCGGGGCGTGCGGGGCGCCGGCCGTCGCGGACGGCGGTGGGCACATGCGCACCTGCACCGGCGGTGAGTGTGGGCGTCTCCTCTTCCCCCGGATCGAACCGGCGATCATCGTGCTGGTCGAGGCACCCGGCCCACCCGGGCGTTGCCTGCTGGCCCGGCACGCCGGTGCGGCCGAGGACGCGTTCTCGACGCTTGCCGGCTTCGTGGAGGTCGGCGAGAGCCTGGAGGACGCGGTCCGTCGGGAGATGGCCGAGGAGGCGGGCGTGACCGTCACCGACGTGACCTACCAGGGGTCGCAGGCGTGGCCGTTCCCCGCCGGCCTGATGGTGGGCTTCCGGGCCACCGCCACGTCCGACGAGATACGCGTCGATGGCGAGGAGTTGCTGGAGGCGCGCTGGTTCACCCGGGCCGAGCTGCGGGATCGGGTGGCTTCCGGCCGCACGCTCGGGCGGGTGGACGCGATCGACCACCGCCTTCTCGAGGACTGGCTGGCCGCAGGGTCCTGACGGTGTGCTGTCGTGAGCCGCACCAAACCGCCTGCTTTACATCCGTTACGTTATTGTAATCAGCCCATTCTTCGGCACTCTCCGCAGTCAACGCCACTTATCACGCCACCTTTCGTCGACTTTTCCCCATTTCTGCATGTGATCACGTCAACCCATCGTGACGAAGCGCTTCTTTTCCGCTTGCCTGCAATTACTGCCTGGTAATCGGGGGGTTGTGAGCTACGCCCTATCGGGTGCACCATCAAGCCCGTTCGTTACCCGTCGGTAACAGATGGCGGGCCCGGCGCAGCGCCGCCAGTTGGTGACCGGCGAGCCGCGCGCATCCACCTTGAGGAGGAACCCGTGCAGGATCGGTTGAACAATCAGGGTCGTACCCGGTGGCGGCGGTTCGCCGCCATGGCGGTGCCCGCCACGGCCGCCGCGGGCGCCATCCTGTTCGGAATGTCGACAGGCGCGATCGCGTCCGACATCACGGTCTCCGGCCAGACCTTCAAGATCGGCGCCGAGCGCCTCGAGGGCGACGGCTTCAAGCAGTACGGCGGCATCGTCCGGGAGAAGGGCAAGGACGGAAAGGCCGGCCAGGTCCACCCGATCGCGCTCTCCGAGATCAGCAGCGCCGAGTTGTACAGCCTCTGCCAGTCCGTCCGCGCCGACCTGCCGGGCCTGCCGGTGGTGCTCACCATCAACGCCGGTGAGGGCAAGGAGCCCGCGCGGGCCAAGGACCTGCTGATCGCCATGGACTCGCTGGACGGCAACGCGACCTTCACCAACATCAAGATCGGTCGGGACGCCACCGACCTGAACCCGACGGCGCAGGCCGGCTCGTTCGGTCAGAACTCCGACCACGTGACCATCACCGACCTGAAGCAGGTGTCCCGCTACACCACGGCGGCCACGTTCAACCTGGTCGGGCTCCGGCTGAAGGTCAACGTGGGTGACGACGCCAAGGGCAAGGAATGCTTCTGAGGTGAGCCGGGACCCGCGGTGCCTCACCGCCGCGGGTCCGGCCCGTGTCCCTTTCCCCGCGCGGCCAGGAGGAGTACGTGACAACCGCGAACCCGTCCCACGCCCGGCCTGGTGGTCCGGCTCAGGCGTGGCGGCTCTTCCGCCGCTGGCGGCGCAGTCGACCGTTCGCCGGCGGCCTGCTCACCGCGCTGGCCGGGCTGGAGATGTTTGCGTCCACCCGGATGACCATCAACGGCCTCAGCTTCCACAGTGGGGCGAGCGGCCTGCTCTCGCTGCTGATCCCGATCATCCTGGTCACCTGCGGTCTGCTGCTGTGGTTCACCCCCGCGCAGCGCCTGTTCTATTCGGTGGTCGCGGCGGTCACCGCGGTCTACTCGCTGATCGGGCTCAACCTGGGCGGCTTCTTCGTCGGTCTGCTGCTCGGCATCGTCGGCAGTGCGCTCGCCTTCGCCTGGACGCCCACCACACCACAGGCTGCCGTCGAGCCCGCTGCCGTCGAGCGGTCGGATGGTGAGTCGGCGGGCGTCGAGCAGGTTGGCGTCGAGCCGGCCGCGCTCCCGCCGGCCGGCCAGGGGTCTGCCGACGGCGCGCCGCCGGAGTGGCCGGGACGAGGTCCCGCCGACCCCGGTCGCACGTTCGGCATCGTCATCGTGGTGCTCGGCCTGGCCGCCGGTGGACTGGCCATCCAACCCCGGGCGGTGCGGGCCGCCCCGAGCCGGCTCGCCGCGGCCGTCTGCCCCACCCCGTCCCGGGATGCCAGCCCGTCGCCCAGCGCCGGCCCGGCCACACCGACACCGAGCCCCGACGCGGACGGCAACGTGGTCACCGACATCCTGGACGGAATCGGCGATCTGCTCGGTGGTGGGCGCCGTGCGGAGACCCCGACACCGTCGACGAGCCCGGCCGCCACGCCCACAGCGAAACCGACCGGCACGCCGACGGACGACCCCGGCGACTGCCCGCCGCCGGCACCGGGCGGGTCGGGCCCGGCGACCCCCGACGGGCCGGGCGCGCCAACCCCGGACCGGCCGGGTACGCCGACGCCGGACCGGCCGGGCGCGGTCGAGCCGGGCAAGCCGCTGCCGCGCATCGCCGCCGATCCAACCCTGCCGACGGTGGCGCAGACGCCGTCCAAGCTCACCGGAACGTCGGTGAAGATGACCGGGCTGCGGTTCGAGGGGATCACCGACCTGCACACCGTGCAGGGCGACCTCAAGGTGCTGAAGTTCAGCATGCGTGAGGCGGTGACCGAAGACTTCCTGCTGAGCGCCGACGGCCCCGCCGGGCGCAACCAGCGGTACGCGACGGACCGGCTGACCGTCAGCGGAGACGTGGCGTTCTACGCCACCCGGTTCGTCGGCCGGCTACTCGGCATCAAGATCACCCTGACGCCGGATCTGCCGCTGCCGGAGGGTGTGCCGGTCACCTCGCCCATCCCGATCACGTTCACCGACCCGGCCATCGACCTGGCGTACGTCACAAGTGACACGCTGACCGCCCGGCCGGCGTTGGCGCTGACCCTCGGCTGACGGTTGGGAGCGCCGGCGGTCGTCGTACCGCCGGCGCTCGGAACCGTTGTGACTCAGAGTCGAGCCAGCGCCCGACGCAGCGGGTCGAGGCCCAGCCCGCCCAGGTCCAGCGCCTGCCGGTGGAACTCCCGCAGGTTGAAATCCGCACCCTTGCGGGCCTTGGCGTCCTCGCGGGCCTGGAGCCAGATCCGCTCACCCACCTTGTACGACGGCGCCTGCCCCGGCCAGCCGAGGTAGCGGTTCAGCTCGAAGCGCAGATTCTCGTCCGGCACTCGGCAGTGCGCCCGCATGAACTCCCAGCCCAACTCGGGCGTCCACCGCTCGCCCGGGTGGAAGCCGAACGGATTGTCCTTGGGGATCTCCAGCTCCAGGTGCATGCCGATGTCGACGATCACCCGGGCGGCACGCATCGCCTGGCCGTCGAGCATGCCGAGCTTGTCGCCCGGGTCCTCCAGGTAGCCCAGCTCGTCCATCAGTCGCTCCGAGTAGAGCGCCCAGCCCTCGCCGTGCCCGGAGACCCAGCAGAGCAGCCGCTGCCAGCGGTTGAGCAGGTCGGCCCGGACGGCGGTCTGCGCCACCTGGAGGTGGTGGCCGGGCACACCCTCGTGGAAGACGGTCGTCACCTCCCGCCAGGTGGAGAAGTCGGTGATGCCCTGCGGCACCGCCCACCACATCCGGCCCGGGCGGGAGAAGTCCTCACTGGGGCCGGTGTAGTAGATGGCACCATCGCTCGTCGGGGCGAGGCAGCACTCGATGCGCCGGACCTGCTCCGGAATGTCGAAGTGGGTGCCGTGCAGCTCGGCGATCGCCTTGTCGGCGAGGGCCTGCATCCAGTCCCGGAACGCCTCCTTGCCCTGGATGGTCCGCGCCGGATCGGCGTCCAACGTGGTCACGGCCTCGTCGACTGTGGCACCGGAGCCGGCGATGCGCCCCGCGACGATCCGCATCTCCGCCTCCAGGCGGGCCAGCTCGTCGAAGCCCCAGGCGTACGTCTCGTCCAGGTCGATCTTGGCGCCGAGGAAGTACTGCGAGGCGAGCTCGTAGCGCTCGCGGCCGGCGGCCTGCTTGTCCCGCCCGTGCGGGGCCAACTCGGTACGCAGGAACTGGCCGAACTCGGCGGTCGCCGCGGTCGCCGCCGCCGCGCCGCGACGTAGCTCCGCGCCGAGCGAGCCTTCCGCGCCGAGCCGCTCGACCAGCCCGTGGAAGAAGTTGTCCTGGGTCGGGTCGACCCACACGTCACACTGCTTGGCCACCTCGACCAGCTGCACCTTCGAGCTGACCTGACCGGCGGCGAGGGCCTCCCGGAGGGTGACCTTGTAGTTGTCGAGCGCGCCGGCGAAGCCGTTGAGCCGGGCCGCGATGTTCGCCTGCTCGTCGCTGGTCGTGGTCGGCATCAGGTCGAACACCATGCGGATCTCGTGCAGCCCGCTCTCGATCACGCTGATGCCGCTTGTCGTCTCGCCGGCGTCGTACCGGGCCAGGTCCAGGCCGAGCCGTTCCTGCATGGACTCCTTGGCGGTCCGCTCGGACTCGGTCTGCGGCTCGGTCACCTCAAGCTCGGCGAGCGTGCGGCGGGTGAGGTCCGCGCGCGCCCGGTAACCCTCCGGTGAGAGGTCGTCGAGTTGGTCTTCATGGCCGGCGATGCCGACGAAGGTCGCGCCGGTGGGGCTCAACGGCGCCCACTCGGCCACGTAACGGTTGGCGATTTCATCGATTCGTCCCACGCTGCGACCCTACGTGACCACCCCGCCCCCGTGTCGACGACGTTTGTCGTGTTCAGGGCCCTGACGTGACGAGCAGCGCACCGTCGGAAAAGGCGCGCGACTTTGTCGGGGGGTTCCGGCAGAGTGTCAGGGGTGACTGCCGATATCACTCCTGACAAGGCGCCGGTTCGTGCCTGGTTGCCGGGCTTCGTCGCCCTCGCCGCGATCTGGGGTTCCAGCTTCCTGTTCATCAAGGTCGGGGTGGCCGAGTTGCACCCGGTCCAGCTCACCCTCTACCGGGTCGTCGCCGGCGCGCTGACCCTGCTCGTCGTCCTCGCCGTGCTGCGTGACCGGCTGCCCCGCGAGCCCCGGATCTGGGCGCACCTGACCGTCGTCGCCGCGTTCGGCGTGGCCGTGCCGTTCACCCTGTTCGGCTACGGTGAGCAGCGGGTGGAGTCGATGCTGGCCGGCATCTGGAACGCCACCACGCCCCTGATCGTGCTGCCGCTGGCGGTGCTCGTCTTCCGCACCGAGCGGCTGACCGTGCGCCGAGCGATCGGGCTCGGGCTCGGCTTCCTCGGGGTGCTCGTGGTGCTGGGCGTCTGGGAGGGCGTCGGCGGAGCGCACTTCACCGGGCAGTTGATGTGCTTCGGCGCGGCCGCCTGCTACGGCGTCGCCATCCCGTACCAGAAGCGGTTCGTCGCCGGCAGCACTCACTCCGGCCTGTCGCTCTCCGCTGCCCAACTGCTGCTCGCCGCAGCGCAACTGGCCATCGTCACCCCGTTCGTCGCCGGCCTGCCGCCGCTGCCCACCGAGCTGTCGGCGGGGGTGCTCGCAAGCGTGCTGACCCTCGGCGCCCTCGGCACAGGGCTCGCCTTCGTCATCAACATGCGCAACATCCGGGTGGCCGGCGCGAGCACCGCGTCGACCGTCACGTACCTGATCCCGATCTTCGCGGTGTTGATCGGAGCCGTGGCGCTCGACGAGCGGCTCAACTGGCACCAGCCGGTCGGCGCGCTCATCGTGCTGCTCGGGGTCGCGGTCGCCCAGGGTGTGTTCGGGCGTCGGAAGCCCCGCCCGGTGGTCAGTGTCGGCGCTCCCGCCGCACCCGCCGCCGAGCCCGCCCGCCACTGACGGCCGCCGCCCCGGCTCGATCCGGCCCGTGATCGACTCGGCTTCGGTGGAATCGGGGTGTCCAAGGCAGTAGGACAGGCCCGTTTCCATGAAACCGAGTCGATCAGCGCCGGGTGGTCGGAAGACGCGAGCCGACGCCGGTCAGGATCGCTTGTGCGTCCAGGCCACCAGGTGCTCCGCCGACCAGGTGTTGACCACCGAATCGGCGGGGACGCCGCAGAGGGCGGCCCGCTCACAGCCGAACCGCTGCCAGTCGAGTTGGCCTGGCGCATGCGCGTCGGTGTTGATGGCGAACCGGCAGCCAGCCTCCAGCGCCCGACGGATCAGGCGCTTCGGCGGATCCTGCCGCTCCGGCCGCGAGTTGATCTCGACGGCGGTGTCGTGCTCGGCGCAGGCCGCGAAGACGGCGTCCGCGTCGAAGTCACTCTCCGCCCTGGTCCGGGCGCGGTGCCCCCGGTCGCCCGGACCGGTCACCCCGGCCGGGCGGGACGAGACCATCCGACCGGTGACGTGACCGAGGATGTCCAGGTGCGGGTTGGCGACCGCGGTCAGCATGCGACGGGTCATCTTCGACCGCTCGTCCTTGAGGCCGCTGTGCACCGAGCCGACCACCACGTCCAGCCGGGCCAGCAGCTCATCGTCCTGGTCGAGGGAGCCGTCGGCGAGGATGTCCACCTCGATGCCGGTGAGGATCCGGAAGCCCTCGGGCAGCGCCGCGTTCACCTGCGCCACGTGGTCGAGTTGCCGGCGCAGGCGGTCGGCGGTCAGCCCCCGGGCCACCGTCAGCCGTGGCGAGTGGTCGGTCAGCACCAGATATTCGTGGCCCAACTCGACAGCGGCCAGCGCCATCTCCTCGATCGGCGAGCCGCCGTCGGACCAGTCCGAGTGGGTGTGGCAGTCGCCCTTCAGGGCGGCGCGTAGCGCCGTGGCCTCGGCATCCAGGTCACTGCCCTCGGTCGCCAGCAACCGGCGCAGGTAGACCGGCTCCTCACCGGCCAGCGACTCCGCCACGCATCGGGCCGTCACGTCGCCGACACCCGCCAACTCGGTGAGCGTGCCGTTGTCGGCCCGTGCGGCCACCTCGGTCACCGGCAGACCCGCCAACGCCGCCGCCGCCGACCGGAACGCCCGTACCCGGTACGTCGCCTCGTTGGCCCGCTCCAGCAGGAACGCGATGCGGCGCAGGTCGGCGATGGGGTCCCGGGCGTTCATCCCACCGAACCTAGTCGCTGCGGGACCGGTCAGGGAGCCTTCGGGCAGCCGTGTTTGCGCTGCCACTCGACGACCTCGGCGGCCGGTTCCCGATTGCCGCCACCCCGCCAGGAATCCAGGTACCGCGCCGGCCAGAGCACGCCGCGCCGGATCCACCAGCCGTCCTTGCCCGCACACGGTGGCGAGATGCCGAAGTGCACGTGGCAGACGTTGTTGGCGTTGCCGGTGCGTCCCACCTTGCCGAGCTGCTGCCCGGCGCGGACCCGCACCCCGGCGTCGACCCCGCTGGACACGACGCTCAGGTGCGAGCCGTAGTAACGCACCCCGTCGTCGCCGAGCAGGGAGACCGACAGGCCGCCGTTCTCCGGGCCCTGCGGCCCACGCTTGGTGTACCTGTCGACCCGACTGACCTCCAGCACCGTCCCGTCGGTCACCGCGACGAACGGTTCACCGCAGTCGGCGAAGAGATCCGTGGCCGGGTACGCGCCGTGTGTCGGGTGGTAGTCCACGTTGCCGGCGCGTACCGGAAAGACGTGCCGCAGCCCGCCGCGAGGTGCCGTCGCCGACGGGCTGGCCGGCGACGACGGCTTCGGGCGGGCCGAACCGGTAGCCGTCGGCGCGGCCGTCGGCGATACCGGCTGGTCGGCGGTCGCCCAGACCGCCGACGGCGTCGGCGGGGCGCCGTCGGGCGGCGTGCCCGGCCGGGTGGTCGCGCAGCCGGCGGCCAGCACCGGGGCGAGCAGCAGCAGGATCGGGTACGCCGGACGCGCGCGGCGGCGGCTGATCGTCGGCGAGGGCATCCGGTCATCCTGGCAGAGCCGGTACCGTGAGCACGAGCGGCGCGCGTGAGGGAGGGCAGCGACGGTGACCATCGCCCGACCCGATCCTGGCCCGGATCCCGGTGCCGCCGCACAGCAGGTGGCCCGCATCCCGTCGGGGCTCTTCCCGGCCGGGCCCCCGTCCCGCCCCACCTACCGCGAGCCGCACCCGGTCACCGGTGGTGGCGTCGCCACCGGCGGTGGCGCGGCGGCCACCTGGCTGCTGCTGTTCGGCCTGCTCGGCACCGATGTGACGAGCTATGCGTGGTGGACGGTGCTGGCGGGCCTGCTGGCGTGGCTGACCGCGTTGGTGCTGGTCCGCTACGGCGACCGTGGGGTCGCCACCGGGGTCGCGATCGTCACGGCGGGTGGTTGGAGCATCGCCGCCGCAGTGGTCGTGGTCCGCTGGGCCACGAGCGGGGACTGGCCGCTGTGGTGATCGAGGCGCGGCGGCCGACTGCGCCGCGTGCCCGGTTGGCTGCGTAGCGAACGCCGTCTTGACGTGGCCGCCGAGACTCGGCACGCTCGGCACTATGGCCTGGACCACCCCGCGACAGGACCCGGATCGCAGTCGCCGCCGCCTGCAGTTGCTTGCCGAGTTGGCGGGCGCCCGCGCGGTCCGCCAGCGCAGCCGACCGCAACGGCAGCGCACCGAGCGTCTGCGCCAGCTCATCGCCACCCGCCGTCGAGTAGCCGGCTGATCCGACTTTGTCAGGAATGACCGACCCTTCGGGGCGTTGACGAGTCGCCTGCCGACCCGACCGGCTAACGTGCACGCGTAACGAGTCGACGCTGTGTCGAGGGCTATTGGGGGGACCGTGTCGTACTTCGCTGCGGCCGTTGTGCGCGACGACAGTGGCTGGACCGCCGCCGAGGTCAGCCTGCGTGGCGCCACCGACATCGACGAGGTCGCCGAGCGGCTTCGTGACGTCGACCTAGAGGCCGACGTGTCGCTGCTCTTCGTCGAGGCCGATGACGCGTACCTGGTGATCCTGCGTCTCGACGAGGGCGAGGATCTGCGGGTGTTC
The DNA here is from genome assembly GCF_040639415.1 of Micromonospora sp. NPDC023888. Lineage (NCBI taxonomy): Bacteria > Bacillati > Actinomycetota > Actinomycetes > Micromonosporales > Micromonosporaceae > Micromonospora > Micromonospora sp. NPDC023888. The sequence goes on from NZ_JBEZZW010000004.1 coordinate 12,082, forward strand.
GGTTCGGATTCCGCGTACGCCGAGGAGTCCCCGCTGGGCGCGCTGCTGGTCGGTGACCTGAAGACGTCGGTCACCGGGCTCGACGGCGACGAGGAACCACGCCCGGCGACCACCGGTGACGAGGAGAGCGAGCAGCCCGTCGTAGATCCGGAGGCCGATCCGGTGGGTGAGGCCGATCTGCTGGCCAACCTGGGCATCTCCGCGCAGAAGCTGTTGACCCTGTGCACGCACGAGGGGATGTTGCCGGCGGATGTCACGGCCGAGATCTGCCAGGTGCTCGGCTGCGCCGACGAGGTCGAGGAGTTGCGTGAGGTCTGAGCCGGCCGACGCCACCGACCCGGCACTGGAGACGATCCGGCCGGGGCAGCCGACTCCCGGTGCGGTGGGGCGTGCCGGGCCGGGCGCGCACGAGGGCCTGGCCGACCCGGGTGAGGTCGGCCGTCGGCAGCGGCACGAGCTGTGGATGCGCCGTGCCCTGGAGGTCGCCGTCACCGACACCGCCGGCACTGCGGCAGACACCACCGACGTGGACGACGTGCCCGTGGGGGCGGTGCTCTACGGGCCGGACGGGACCGAGTGGGCAAGCGGCCGCAACGAGCGGGAGTTGTCCGGAGACCCCACCGCGCACGCCGAGGTGCTGGCCCTGCGCCGGGGCGCCGAGCGGGCCGGTCGGTGGCGGCTGGACGGCTGCACCCTGGTGGTCACCCTGGAACCGTGCACCATGTGCGCGGGGGCGCTGGTGCTGGCCCGGGTTTCCACAGTCGTCTTCGGTGCCTGGGAGCCGAAGACCGGTGCGGCCGGATCGCTCTGGGACGTGCTCCGCGACCGCCGGCTCAACCATCGACCCGAGGTGTACGGCGGGGTCCTGGAGGCCGAGACCGCAGCCGTCCTGCGCGCCTTCTTCCGCTGACGACAACGCCCTCGCAGTCAGGCCGGTGACAGGCTGACCGTGACCACCAGCCCGCCGCCGTCGCGCGGTCGGGCGGTCACCGTGCCGCCGTGCGCCCGGGCCACCGCCCGGACGATGGAGAGCCCCAGGCCGAACCCGCGCCCGCCGCCGACCCGCTCGCCGGAGAGCCGGCGGAACGGCTCGAAGATGGCCTCCACGTCGTAGCCGGGCACCACCGGGCCGGTGTTTTGCACGGTCAGCGTCGGGCGGCCGTCCCGCAGGCCGGTGCTCACCCGGATCCAACCGCCGGACGACACGTTGTGCCGCAGGGCGTTCTCCACCAGGTTGGTGGTGAGCCGTTCCAGCAGCACCGGGTCGCCGTGGACCATCGCCGGCGCCAGCTCCCGGGTCACTGTCGGCCCGCCCGTACCCACGCCGGCCTGGTCCAGCACGTGGTCGGCCAGGTCGGCCAGGTCCACCCGGGACCGGGCGGTCACCTCGTTCTCCGAGTCGGCCAGGGTGAGCAGCCCGTCGATCAGCCGTTCGTGCCGCTCGTTCACCGCCAGCAGCGACTCGCCCAGCCGGCGTACGTCCTCGGAGGCGCCGGTCCGGGTGACCGCCAGCTCGATGAGCGACCGGTTCAGCGCCAGCGGCGTACGCAACTCGTGCGAGGCGTTCGCGACGAAGCGGCGCTGCCCGTCGAAGGAGCGGTCCAGCCGTTCCAGCATCTCGTCGAAGGTGTCGGCCAGCTCGCGTACCTCGTCGTGCGGGCCGGGGAGCGAGATCCGTTCGTGCAGGCCGCGACCGCCCACGGCGATCCGCCGGGCCGTCCCGGTGATCTGGTGCAGTGGTTGCAGCGCCCGGCCGGCGATCAGCCAGCCGAAGGCGATGGCCACCGCGGAGACCAGGCCGAGGGCGATCCCGCCCTGGGTGAGCAGCGTGTAGAGCGTCTGGTCCCGGGCGTCGCCCTGGGCCTTGTTGATGATGGCGCGCAGTTGCTCGGCCTCGTTGCCGGACAGCTTCGTCCCCACCTCGGGGATGATCGGCTTGACGTCGCGCAGCGCCAACCCGAACGGCTGCGCCGTCCGCTGTTCGACGAGGACGTAGGTGACCGCGAGCAGGACCAGCCCGGCGACCAGGAAGAGGCCGCCGTAGATCAGGGTGAGCCGGGCGCGGAGCGAGAAGCGCTTCACGGTACCCGGTATCCCACGCCGGGCACGGTCTCGACGACCGGCGGTTCGCCCAGCTTGCGGCGCAGCTTCATGACGGTGACCCGGACGACGTTGGTGAACGGGTCGATGTGCTCGTCCCAGGCGCGCTCCAACAGTTCCTCGGCGGAGACCACCGCGCCGTCGGCGCGCAGCAACTCGACCAGCACGGCGAACTCCTTGCGGGACAGCGGCACGTACCGGCCGTCGCGGTGCACCTCGCGGCGCGCCGGGTCGACCAGGACTCCGGCCCGGGTCAGGGTGGGCGGCGCGGCCCGGCGGGTCCGCCGGCTCAGCGCGTGCACCCGGGCGGAGAGTTCCACCAGGGCGAACGGCTTGGTCAGGTAGTCGTCGGCACCGAGCGCCAGGCCGGCCACCCGCTCCCGCACGGCCGCCGCGGCGGTGAGCATCAGCACCCGGGTCTCCCCGCCGCCGTCCACGATCGCCCGGCACACCTCGTCGCCGTGCACCACCGGCAGGTCCCGGTCCAGGACGACCACGTCGTAGTCGTTGACGCCGAGTCGTTCCAGTGCCGCGTCGCCGTCGTACGCGACATCCACCGCGAACGCCTCGCGGCGCAGCCACTCGGCGATGCTCTCGGCGAGCAGGCTCTCGTCCTCGACCACCAGCACCCTCACCCGCCAATAGTGCCCGGGTACGGATAACGCCACCGTAAACGTCGGCGGTTACGCCCGGGACACGTCCCTTGTCGTGAACTGGCCGGGACGCCCGACGGGTTCCGTTGGGCGTCCCGGTCGGCGGGTTCCGTCGGCCGGATCGCAGTGCCCGGCGGTTGCGTCGGGCCCGGGAGAGGAGGCGTGCGATGCGACGAGGACTTTTCGCGCTGCCGCTGCTGCTCGTGTTGGCCGTCGCCGGCTGCGGCCCATCGAGCGACGAACCAGCGGTGGCGACCGCCGGCGGTGGCGGGGCGCAACCGGCGTCCGCCAGCCCGGCGGCCCAGCTCAGCGACGACGAACGGCAGCTCAAGTTCAGCGAGTGCATGCGGGAGAACGGGGTGGAGGTGCCGGATCCGGAGCCGGGCGGCGGTCGCCTGTTCCAGTTCGGTAAGGACACCGACCCGCAGAAGGTGCAGGCGGCGATGGAGCAGTGCCGCCAGTACCTGCCCAACGGTGGGGAGAAGCTCAAGTCCGGCCCGGAGCAGGTGGAGCGGCTGCGCAAGCTCGCCGTCTGCATGCGCGAGAACGGCGTTACGGACTTCCCGGACCCGTCGGCGGACGGGGGGATCCAGCTGCGGCGCGACCAGATGAACCTGAAGGACCCGAAGGTGAAGGCCGCATTGGAGAAGTGCCAGCAGTACGCACCGAAGATCGCCGGAGTCACCCAGTGAGGGCTCGCCGCCTTCGGCTCCGGACGGTCGCGCTGACCGTCGCCGTCGTGGTCGCGGCAGCGGCCGGCGTCGCTGCCGCGGTCGGCTTCGGCGGCACCGACCGGGGTACGGCAGCGGCCGGCACCACCCCGCCGAGCACGGCCACGGTCACCCGTCAGACGCTGACCGACGCGCAGAACGTGGACGGGGAGCTGGGCTACGGCACCACCCGGACCGCGACCGCCCGGTTCGGCGGAACGATCACCGGCTTGCCGGAGACAGGCACGGTCGTGAAGCGGGGCGGCCGGCTGTACGCGGCGGACGACGACCCGGTCCTGCTGCTCTACGGATCGCTGCCGGCGTACCGGGTGCTCGAACCGGGGGTGGAGGGGGCGGACGTCGCGCAGTTCGAGCGGAACCTGCGAGCGCTCGGCCACGACGGCTTCACCGTCGACGACGAGTACACCGGCAGCACCGCCGACGCCGTCCGGGAGTGGCAGGAGGATCTCGGGCTGCCCGAGACGGGCCGGGTCGAGCTGGGCCGGATCGTCTACGCCGACGGCGCGGTCCGGGTGGAGAGCCACCAGGCGGCGATCGGCGACGTGGCGCAGCCCGGCCAGGCGGTACTCACGTACACCGGCACCAGCCGGCTGGTCACGGTCGAGCTGGACGTGGACGACCACCGGCTGGCGAAGGAGGGCGGCGCGGTGAGCGTGGCCCTGCCGGACGGCGACCCGCTGGCCGGAAAGGTCGAGTCCGTGCAGACGGTGATCGAGGCCGGCTCGGCTGGCGCGACCGGGCAGTCCACCGAGGCCGAGACGAAGATCGAGGTGACCGTCTCGGTGGTCGACCCGACGAAGCTCGCCGGGTACGACCGGGCGAGCGTCGAGGTCACCTTCACCGCCGCCGAACGCCCCGACGTGCTCACCGTGCCGGTGGCGGCGCTGCTCGCGCTCGCCGAGGGCGGCTACGGGGTCGAGGTGGTCGACGGCGGTCGGAGCCGGATCGTCGCGGTGACCACCGGGCTCTTCGCCGCCGGCCGGGTTGAGGTCAGCGGCCCGGAGATCGCCGAGGGCATGATCGTGGGGGTGCCGGCGTGACCGGTGACGCCGTGGTGCTGGACGTGGTGAGCCGGACGTACCCGGGCGGGGTCGCCGCGTTGCGCGAGGTCTCGCTGCGGATCGGGTACGGCGAACTGGTGGCGATCGTCGGCCCGTCCGGTTCCGGCAAGTCGACGATGCTGAACCTGATCGGCACCCTGGACCGTCCCTCCGCCGGCCGGGTACGGATCGACGGGTACGACGTGGCGACCCTGCCGGACCGGCAGCTCTCCGCGCTGCGCGCCCGCCGGATCGGCTTCGTCTTCCAGCAGTTCCACCTGGCCGCCGGGACGCCGGTGCTGGACAACGTGGCCGACGGGCTGCTCTACGCGGGCGTACCCCGAAGGGAGCGGCGACGGCGCGCGGAGGCGGCGTTGAATCGGGTCGGGTTGGCCCACCGGCTGACCCACCGACCGCACGAACTCTCCGGCGGCGAGCGGCAGCGGGTGGCGGTGGCCCGGGCGGTGGTCGGCGAGCCGGCGGTGCTGCTCGCCGACGAGCCGACCGGCAACCTCGACTCGGTGGCCGGCGCGGCGGTGCTCGCCCTGCTGCGTGACCTGCACGCGGCCGGCACGACGGTCGTGGTGATCACCCACGACCGGGAGATCGCGGACGGTTTGCCCCGGCAGGTGCGGATGCGCGACGGTCGGGTGGTGGGCGATCCGGCCGCCGGCCCGTTCGTCGAGGAGGTGCACTGATGGCGACCGACACCCATCTACGGCTGGTTCCGGTGGACGCGCGACCACGGCTGACGCCGGCTCGGCTGGGCCCGGGCGACGTGTTCCGGGTCGGCGGGGTGGGACTGCGCACTCGACCAATGCGCGCGTTCCTCTCCGCGCTGGGCATCGCGATCGGCATCGCGGCGATGGTCGCGGTGGTCGGTATCTCGTCGTCGTCCCGCGCGGACCTGGACCGCACGCTGGACCGGCTCGGCACCAACCTGCTGAGCGTGGCGCCCGGGAACACCCTCTTCGGTGATCAGGCGAAGCTGCCGGTGGAGTCGGTGGCGATGATCGGCCGGATCGCACCGGTGACCGGTGTCGCCGCCACCGGTCAGTTGCCGGACACCCCGGTTTACCGCAGTGATCGCATCCCGTCCGGTGAGACGGGCGGCATCGCCGCTCGGGCCGCCCAGCTCGGGCTGCTCGGCACGGTCGGTGCGACGGTGCGCAGCGGCACCTGGTTGAACGGGGCCACCGAGCGCTATCCGGCCGTGGTGCTCGGCGACGCCGCCGCCCGACGACTGGGGCTCGGCGCGGCCGGACCGGACGTGCAGATCCATCTGGGCGGGCGCTGGTTCACCGTGGTCGGCATCCTCGCCCCGGCCCCGCTCGCCCCGGAACTGGACAGTTCGGCGTTGGTCGGCTGGCCGGCCGCAGCGGCGTACCTCGGTTTCGACGGGCACCCGACCACGGTCTACACCCGGTCCCACGAGGCCTCGGTGGAGGCGGTCCGGAACGTGCTCGGCGCGACCGCCAACCCGGAGGCGCCGAACGAGGTGCAGGTCTCCCGACCGTCGGACGCGCTGGCCGCCGCAGCGGCGACCGACGAGGCGTTCACCGGGCTGCTGCTCGGGTTGGGCGCGGTGGCGCTGCTGGTCGGTGGGGTCGGGGTGGCCAACACGATGGTCATCTCGGTGCTGGAACGGCGGGCCGAGATCGGCCTGCGCCGTTCGCTCGGCGCGACCCGTGGGCAGGTACGGACCCAGTTCCTCGCCGAATCGCTGCTGCTCTCCGTGCTCGGTGGGATCGGCGGGGTGTTGCTGGGCATCCTGGTCACCTCGGGGTACGCGTTCTCCCAGGACTGGCCGACAGTGGTGCCGGCCTGGGCGATGCTCGGCGGGGTGGGCGCGACCCTTGTCATCGGCGGTTTCGCGGGCCTCTACCCGGCGGTGCGGGCCGCCCGCCTGGCACCGACGGAGGCGCTGGCCGCCGCCTGACTAGCGGTCGTGCCGGCGTGGCGCGGGTCGGGCGGCGTGGCGCGAGCCGGGCCGGCCAGATGCGAGAGAGCGTGATGACTGTGAGGCATCAAGATGCCTCACAGTCATCACGCTCTTCGCGGTGACGCCGCCCGAACGGGTCAGGCGATGATCGTGTCGAGGGCGATCTCGACCATCTGGCTGAAGGTCTGCTCCCGCTCCTCCGAGGTGGTCTTCTCGCCGGTCTTGATGTGGTCGCTGACGGTCAGCACGGTCAGCGCGCGGGCCTTGAACCGGGCGGCGATCGTGTAGAGCGCCGCCGACTCCATCTCCACCGCCAGCACCCCGTAGTCGGCGAGGGTGTCGTAGAGGTCCGGCCGGTCCGTGTAGAAGGCGTCCGCCGCCAGGATCGGCCCGACGTGCATGCTGATGCCGCGCCGCTCGGCCACCTCGACCGAGGTACGCAGCAGCCCGAAGTCGGCCACCGGGGCGTAGTCGATCAACCCGTCGAAGCGCATCCGGTTCATGTTCGAGTCGGTGGACGACCCGATCGCGGCCACCACGTCGCGCAACTGGAGGTCGGTGCTGAGGGCGCCGCAGGAGCCGACCCGGATCAGCGTCTTCACGCCGTACTCGTTGATCAACTCGTGGGCGTAGATGGAGGCGGACGGCATGCCCATGCCGGAGCCCTGGACGGAGACCTCGACGCCGTTCCAGCGGCCGGTGAAGCCCAGCATGCCCCGAACCGTCGAGTAGCAGGTGGCGCCCTCGAGGTAGGTCTCCGCGATCCACTTGGCCCGCAGCGGGTCGCCCGGCATCAGGACCCGCTCGGCAATCTCGCCCGGCTTCGCGCCGATGTGCGTACTCATGGCAAAGATCCTGCCAGGCCGGCCCGGGCGATACCGGTTCGGCGTCCGAACCGGCGGTCCTGTACCCTCGTCGGCGGTGGCGTGTCCGAGCGGCCTAAGGAGCACGCCTCGAAAGCGTGTGAGGGTTAACGCCCTCCGAGGGTTCAAATCCCTCCGCCACCGCTCATGAAGTGCAGAAACGCCCGGTTGATCCGCGAGGATCAGCCGGGCGTTTTCGGTAGGTTGCCCCAGTTCAAAGACCGAATTGGTCGGCGTAGTTGCCAGTGGCGATGTCCCACGAGCGAAAGTCCCAGTAGCTGTCCCCGATCATCGCCGGCGGATCGACGCCCGGCGGCCCGGCCGACCGCGTCCCTGGGCCGGCGCCGTCCCTTGCTGAGGGGACCCGGCTGGCTCGCCCGGGGGATTCGGTCGCATCGGCGGTTGGTGATGCTGAAGCACGTCAGCGACGGATGGTCGGGAGGAAACGACGTGTTCAGATCTCGTTTGCGTGCGACGACACTGGCGGCGGTTGCGGTGGTGGGCGTGGCGGCCGCGCCCGCTGTCGCCCAGGCCCATCCCGGGGCGAGAGGCGCTGCCGCCGGGCGGTCGATGGTCGTCGGGCTGGGACATTTCGTGTACGACGAGCCCAACACGGTCGGGCACCGGATCTGGTTCGGCGTCTACGCGGTGACGGCCTCCGACGGATCGGCGCACGGCCAGTTCCGGTACCGGCACGAGCAGGCGGACGGCACGTTGGCAGCGCAGGGATGGGCCGATGTGACGTGCCTGCGGGTCACCGGAAACGTCGCGGTGTTCACCGCGATCGTGCCGGAAGGGCAGAGCAGCGTGAAGAACCACGGCTTCTACGTGAAGATCATCGACGGGGGGCGAGGACCGGATCAGATCGTCGACGCTCAGGCGACGAACGGGAGCGAGCGACCGCCCACCGGCTGCATCGATCCCGAGACGGAACTTCCTCCGGGCTTACCGTCGAGACCCCGTTATCCGATTCTCGTAGGCGGATATGCCGTACATGCCGCCAAGGTTCCCCCGCTGGAGGGCCGGGAACGGCCGCAGCCGTGATGTGGCGTTGGTGGGCGCGCTGGCCGACGTGGTCCGGTTACGCGGCCGCGGCGTTCTCGTTCGTGTACGGCGGGTTGGGGCTGTACTGGTGGGCCGGTGGGGACGGGTTCCCGTTCGCGCCGGTCGACCCGGAGCGCGTGTCGGGGTCGATCCTGGAAGGCAGCCCGGTCGAGGTCGTTGCCCCGGTCATCGCCGTACTCGGGCTGGCTGGCGGGGTCATCGCGCTGGTGATGGCGCGACGTGCCCGGCCCGGTCGCCTGTCCGTGGGGTTGGCTGTCTTCGGATGGGTGATGGCGGGCGGGCTGGTCCTGATCATTCCCGACTACACCCTGATCGTCCTGGTGGCGTTCGCGCCGCTGCTGCTGGTCTTCGCCTTCACCGGTGTGCCCGGCGACCAGGGCGGTATCGGTGACATTCTCTACTGGCACCGGACGAACCTGATCATCATCTTCGTCGGTGGTCTGCTGTGGGCGGCCGCCACCGTCGCCTACCGTCGGCGGGTCCGGGCCGCCTGTCTCCACTGCGGCCGCCGCCACGGGGGCGGTGACGGACCGTCCCGGCGGACTCTGCTGCGCTGGGGAAGGTGGGCCGTCGTGGTCGCCTGCCTCGCCCCGCTGCCGTACGAGATCACCAGGATCGCCTGGGCCCTCGGTTTCCCGCTCGGTGTCACCTCGGACTTCCTGCGGATGATGCAGGACACACCAGGGATGCTGGCGGTCGGGCTCGGCTGCGCGGTGGCGTCAGCGGTGGGTGGGGTGCTCACCCACGGTCTGGTGGCACGGTGGGGCGAGGTCTATCCCCGCTGGATCTGGTTCCGGGCCGGGAAACGCGTCCCACCAGCCCTCGCCGTCATCCCAGCGTCGATCGTCGCGGTAACGATCATCCCCGCCGGGCTGATGTTCCTCTGGACGCCGGAAGCCCGGGGCACCTGGGCCGTGCACGTTCCGAGCCTGTTCTGGATCGCGTGGGGAGTCGGGCTCGGCGTCGCCACGATCGCCTACCACCTGCGCCGACGCGGAGCCTGCCGCCGCTGCGGCCTGGGCCGCGAGCTGGTCGGGCATCCTCCGTCTGCGGCAGCCTCTCAGGCGACCGAGAACGTGACGGTGCCGGAGTAGGCGCCCGCGACGGCGGTCGGAGGTATGTGGACCGAGACGACGGGGTCCCAGGTCGCCGCGTTGTTGCCGATGCCGGCGGTGAGGGTGAGCGCGGTCCGTTCGACATCAATGGTCTCTGCGTCTCCGGCGGTCGGTTGGCCCGAGGTGAAGGTGCCGATCCCGCTGGTCGAGGTGGTTGGTCCCGACCAGAAGGAGACGTTGGTGTTGGAGATCGTGTGCACCGGGCTGCCGCTGGTGACGAAGTCCGTCGCGACGACGGTCGCGGTCCAGTTCGGCGCGGACAGGAGGCGTTCATCCGTCACCGTGACCGGGCCCAGGTTTCCCGACACGACTCCGCCCAGGCTGGCGCTGCCCAGATCGGCTGTCGTCGGTGCGCTGATCGACAAGTCCCCGGGTACCGCGCAGGTTGACCGGGTGATCGTGGCGGTGTCCATGGTGACCGCGCCGTTGATCGCCAGGGCTCGGCCGTCGACCTCGAGCGCCGCGCCCACGGTGATCGAGGTGAAAGCCAGCAGGTTGCCGCGAAGTGTCGAGTTGGCGCCCAGCGTGGCAGAGCTACCGACCTGCCAGAAGACGTTGCACGACTGGGCGCCGTTGACCAGGTTCACCATGCTCGACGCACCCGTGATGAGCGTGGTGGTGGCCTTGAAGATGAAGACGGCGTTCGGGTCGCCCTCCGCGTCGAGGGTCAGGTCACCGGTGATGTCGAAGGTGCCCGCGACGGATTCGTACACGCCTGTGGTCTTGGTGGTCCCGCCGAGCTGATCCGAGACGACGTCGGTGGTCGTTCGTCCGACGGCGTCGTTGTAGGCGATGGCCAGATCGCTCTGACCCGCCACGGCGGCGGCGTTGTTGGCGTGCAGCGACCCGTTCAGCTGGCCGGGAGGAAAACCGGTCACCGCGGTACCCGGGCTCACGCCGATGTCGCCGTTGACCACGCTGAGTCCGGTGCTGGTGATCGTGGTGCCGGCGAGGACCGCGAAGTTGGCGGCGGCGCCCAGCGGCACCGGTAGCTCAGCAGCGCTCGCGCTGCGTGGGGCGGCCAGCAGGGCCAGGGCCGTGATCGCTCCGACCAGGGTCAGGGCAGTAGCCATCCGGGACATCCCGGTGATCTTGTGGGACGTGCCCGTGCTGCCGGAGATCGCCATGTTTCCTCAGGACACTCGACGGATGGAAAGCCTCTCAACGCCCCATATTGGCATGAACACTGCCAAACCGGACTAATTCGTCAATGTTCGAGCAGCCCCGCCATCCCGTCGAGCAGACGTTGCAGGCCGAACTCGAAGAGGCTGTCGACGTTGAGGTCGATCTCCGATCGGGACAGCCGCGCCAGGTGCGGAAACTCGCCGGCGGTGAGCAGGCCGGCCAAGACCTCGGCCTGCGTCACCATCCACTCGTCGTCGGTCAGACCGGTGTCCTGTTCCGCCTCGGCTCCCTGTTGCAGGTTCACCGCCGTGCCGCGTACGTGGTTGGCCAGGGCGGCCACCAGATGGAGCTGGGTGTGCTGGTCCATGCCGTGCCCGGCGAGGGCGCGCAGCGCCCATTCGGTGTGCGCGACGGCGTGCGGCGCCATCAGCGGACGGGTCACCGAGATCACCTGGGCCAGCCAGGGATGCCGGCGGTAGATCGACCACTGGAGCCGGCAGAGCAGCTCCAACTGGGCCCGCCACCCGACCGGGAGCGTGCGGGGTAGCCGGTGGGCGGCGAACGCGGCGTCCGCCATCAGCAGCAGAAGCTGTTCCTTGCCCCGCACCTGCCGGTACAGCGACATGGTCGGCACGTCCAGTTCGGTGGCGATGCGCCGCATGCTCAGCCCGGCCAACCCCTCGGCGTCGGCGATCTCGGTGGCGGTGCGTACCACCTGGTCGCGAGTCACCCCTCGGGCCGGACGCTGACGTGCGTCGACCCGCCCGGCCCGCCCGGCCGGCGTCGACTCGGGGCCGGTCACCACCATGCCGACGCCGGGCACCGCCCGGATGAGTTCCTCCTGGCGGAGCAGGGTGAGCGCCCGGCTGGCGGTCGCCATGGCGACCCCCCACTCCCGGACGATCTGACGGGTGGACGGCACCCGGTCGCCGGGGCTCAACTCGCCCGCATTGATGCGCCGCCGCAACTCCCCGACGATGCGCAGATAGGGCGGAGTGGACTCGTCGAACTCGGTCACGGTGCGCCTCCCGGCGGTCGTCGAGGACCGTAGCGCACTAGAGCGCCCACAGCCGCCCCGTCGATGGTCACCTGTCGCTGGGCCCGGCGTACTAGAGCTCCCTGGGCGAACGATCGACGGATCGGCATGCTCACCGCAACACGGCTCGTACGCCGTACCGACCTCGACAATGGGGAGAGTCATGACCAGGATCCCGTACCCCCGGTGGGCCGTCGTGATGGGCGCTGTCGCGCTCCTCACGCCCGCGCTGGCCATCGACCCGGCCGCCGCGGCGAACGACCGCCCGAGCGCGGCCGTCGTTCGAACCGACCAGGGCGCGGTACGCGGCAGCGTCTCGGCGAACCACCTGTCGTTCCAGGGCATCCCGTACGCCCGTCCGCCGCTGGGCGCGCTGCGCTGGGCACCACCGCAGCCGGGTCCGGTCTGGACCGGCATCCGCGACGCGACGAAGCCCGGTGCTGCCTGCGCCCAACTGCAGGGGCTGCCGATGGACAGTGCCTCGGTGGCCGAGGACTGCCTCCACCTGAACGTCACGACCCCGCGTACCGCCGCACGGACGCCCCGACCGGTGATGGTGTGGCTGCACGGCGGGGACTTCCGGTTCGGCAGGGGCGACGTGTACGACGGGCAGCGACTGGCGGCCGACGGCGATGTCGTAGTGGTCACTGTGAACTACCGGCTCGGCGCGCTCGGGTTCCTGGCGCATCCGGCGCTGGCTGGCCCCGATGGAGTCACCGGAAACTTCGGGTTGCAGGATCAGCAGGCCGCGCTGCGGTGGGTGCGGCACAACGCGGCGGCCTTCGGGGGTGACCCGGGCAACGTCACGCTGTTCGGCCAGTCCGCCGGGGCGACGAGCGTCTGCGCGCACCTCGCCGCACCGGGCTCCGCCGGCCTGTTCCACCGCGCGATTGTGCAGAGCAACTCGTGCGCCAACCCGGTGCAGACCCGGGTCGAGGCGGCCAGGGCGGCCGAGGAGCTCGCCCAGAACATCGGCTGCACCGACCCGGGCACGGTCGCCGCCTGCCTGCGTGGGCGTGACCCCGCCCGGTTGGTCGAAACGGCCGGCTACCCGGGTGCGGGTGTCGACCTCGGCCCGGTCGTCGACGGCCGCACGTTGCCGGTGGACCCGGCCGCGGCGCTGGCCGCCGGAAAGCTGCATCCGGTGCCCGTGCTCACCGGGATGAACCGCGACGAATCGCGCCTCGTGGTGTGGGGCATGGAGCACAGCGGACTGAACTGCCCCGAGCCGCAGCCGGAGCCGGGGGATGAGTCCGAGTCGTGCCCGCTCACCGACGACCAGTACCGGGACCAGGTACGCGGGATGTTCGGTGACCGGGCGGAGCAGGTGCTGGCCCGGTATCCCCGCAAGGGCACGCAGTTTCCCAGCGAGACGTTGGGTGCGGTGCTGACCGACCACGACTACGCCGAGCCGATCTACTCCGCCGCGTTGGCTTTCGCCCGCCGCGTACCGACGTACCTGTACGAGTTCGCTGACGACGACGCGCCGTTCTTCACGCAGGGGCCCGAGCCGACCTTCCCCGCCGGGGCGTACCACTGCGCGGAACTGCCGTACCTGTTCACCGTCGACTACGCCGAGGCGCTCACGCCGACCCAGCAGCGGCTCGGCGACGAGATGGTCCGGGTCTGGAGCGACTTCGCCCGGACGGGTCGGGCCGGCTGGCCCCGACTGCACGGTGCCGCCCCGTACGCGCGGGTGTTCGCCGGTGGCAGGGCGTCGGGCACGACGAGCTTCGCCGCAGCCCACTCGTACGACTTCTGGCGGTCGCTGCGTTGATGTCGTCGCCCGGCTGGGTGTGACAGGCGCCGGTCAGCATGGGCCCGCACCCTCCTCGAAGAGGCGGCGGGCCCAGTCGGCGTACCCGGCGATGGTTTTCCGGACCGTGCGTCCGTCGTGCAGGAAGAGGTACGCGCGGTCGCCGCTGCGGGCGAGCAGCCCGTCGAGACGGTGCGTCCCCTGTGGAGCGCGCAGTCGGGTGACCAGCGAATAGCGGGCCCAAACCTCGTCGATGGGCGAACCGGCGGTGATGCCCTCCGGTGTCCGCATCGGGTCACCGACCCAGAGCAGCACCAGTTTGTCCTCCACGAAGACCGGGCTGACCGTGTCGTGACCGGCGAGCGTCGGCCCGCAGGCGTCCAGGTTGGTGAGCAGGATGCCGCGTCGGGTCAGTTCCTCCTCGGTGTCACCGAACTCGATGTTGCGCAGGCCGTTCAGGTCAATGATCTCCACGCTGCCGGCGGGCCGGCCGTCCGGGATCGGCCCGGTCGGCGGCACTCCACTGCCAGCAATCGAGGCAGCAGTCATCAGCGTGGCAATAAACGCAAATTGTCGCAATTTCATGGAATCCCCCAGTCCCCAACGGGACGGGAGCGTTCAGGTTGCTGCCCGTTCCCGTTTTTCTGAGCGGCCTGCGGGATGTGTCAGGGCATCTTCTGCGGCATGGTGGCTGCCGGATGCAGGAACGCGAAGGCGCGGTCAAGTAGCGCCGCCCGGTCGGCGGTGCCGTCGGAACGCAGCCACTCCTGCGACACCGTGTCGAGGATCGTGGCCGCGGCGTTGGTGAGGAGCTCCGCGTCGAACGGGTCGAGTTGCACGCCCGGTCGATCGCGCAAGGCGTCGCTGACGTGTCGGCGCCACTGTGCCCGCTTCTGATACAGGCGGGCATGCAGCGACGGGGTCGACTCGATCAGGCGGAGGCTGGACAGCGTCTGCTCGGACGTGTGGATCTGCCGTTCCCACTGGCTCAGCACCTGGTGCAGGGACTCCCACGGGTCCTCGTCGGCGGGCCGTGCGCGGATGTCCTCGACGACCTGTTCGCCGGTGACGTCCACCCCTCCGAACACGACGTCTTCCTTCGCCGGGAAGTAACGGAAGAAGCTGCGTTTGGTCAGCCCGGCGGCCTGGGCGATCTCGTCGACAGTTGTCTCGTCGAACCCGCGTGCCGCGAACAGGTCCAGCGCCACTCGGGCGAGCTCTGCGCGAACCGCGCGCCGCGTGCGTTCCCGTAGTCCATCAGCCACGCACCGAAGTCTACTTCACGACATCAAATGTCGAATCTGTCACTCGGTGTCGTATATTGATGTCGACCTGAGTAGAGGGAGGCGACAGCGATGACGCTGAACGGCAAAACCGTCCTGGTGACCGGCGGCACGGGCGGAATCGGCAAGGAAACCGCCCGCGGGCTGGCTCGGCTCGACGCCCGTGTCGTCCTCGTCGGGCGCGACCCCGGTCGGGCAGCCGCTGCGGCAGTGGAGCTCCAGCGCGACACCGGCAACGGCACCGTCGACACGCTTACCGCCGATCTGACCCGGCGACGAGATCTGCACCGACTGGCCGACCAGGTGACCGCGCGGTACGGCAGCGTGGACGTGCTGATCAACAACGTCGGCGTGACCAGAGAACGACGCGAGCTGACCGAGGACGGCATCGAAACCGCCTTCGCCGCCAACGTCGTCGCCCCGTACACGCTTACCCACCTGCTGCTGCCGGCGCTGAAACGTGTCCCAGCGGCCCGCGTCATCAACATCACCGGCGGCATTCCGCGAGGACGAATCGACCTCGACAACCTGCAAGGTGAGAAGTCCTATGTCGGGCTGTCGTTCTACAACCAGACCAAGCTGGCGCTGATGGCGATGAGCTACACGTTCGCCGAACGCCTGGCCGGGACCGATGTGACCCTCAATGTGGCCTACCCCGGCCACGCGTACACCTCGATGAACCAGGGCCTGACCATCCACACCTACCCAACGCTGGCGCGGCCCATCGTCCCGCTGCTCCGTCTCGCGTTGCCGGTCCTCTACGGACACCGAGCGGTGGTCAAGGCGTCGCAGTCGAGCATCTACCTCGCCTCCAGCCCACAGGCACAGGGAATGCACGGGACCTACGTCAACAGCCGGTCCCAGCGCACCGCGTGGCCCGACGCGGTCCTCGACCGGCACAACCGCGACACCATCTGGGCGCTCTGCGAGAAGCTCGCCGGCTAGGCCGAGTCAGCTCGGTCACCACCACGTCCGAGAATCACGCCGTCCGCGATCAGTGAGACCTGCCCCGTAGAGCGCGGGTCGAGCCGGGCGGTCAGCGGTCTTCCTCCCACTGCTCGACCAGTTCGTCCCAGTAGTCGGCGCTGAGTCGACGCCGCCCGTGCGCCAGCCAGCCGTCGGTGTTCCGTTCCAGGTGCAACCCCAGTTCGGCGAACGGGTCGATCCACTCGCCGGGCTCGACACCGAGCCGGGTCAGCGCCGCATTGATCGGCCACTGCCCCCGCGGCGCGTCCAACACGTCGTCGAAGTGTGGACCCCACGACAGCGTCCCGCCCAGCCACACCGCCGCCGACTGGTAACCCTCGCCGCCGAAGAACTCCGCCTCCAGGTACGCCACCGGCCCCGACGTGGACCAGGCCGCCAGCAACTCGACGAGCGGCGGCGACAACACCAGCCCGAACGGCTGCTGGGCGCTGGGATCGTCCGCCGCGTAATCGGGAAGCGACCCGGTCAGCTCGACGATCAACTGCGGGGTGACCGGCAGCAGCGCGAAGTCCTGGCGCAATTCGCCGAGGACCGCGTGATCCAGCTCGGCGGTCTGCTCGCGGAGCAGTTCGGCGTCCGCGACCACCGCGCTGAGCTGGTAACCCATCGACCTCTCCGCCGTCCACAGCCTGTGGATAGAACATGTGTACGACGGTATTGCCCGTCCGTCGGTCTTTGGAACCGTACCGGTGTTGCCGGCCCTCCGGGCGGGTCAGACCCGGCCCGGCCGCACCGCGACGGTCCGCACCGCGTCGGCGAGCAGATGCGGATGGGAGAGCATCGGGTGATGGCCGGTAGGTAGTTCGACGGTCCAGGTCGCGCGGGCGGCCTGGGACCGTTGCAGAGCGGGTGGCGTGGCCCGATCCTCGGCGCAGACGATCGCCGTCGACGGCAGATGACGCCAAGCCGCGTGCCGGACCGGAGCGGTGAGCACCGAAGCCTCCTGTCGGGTCAGGCGAGCGACCGCTCCCTTCACCGCCTGCTCGTCGCAGTCCTGAAGGAACCGTTCGCGCAGCATCTCGCGTCGTACGCCAAATGTGCCCTCCGGGGAGAAATCCAGGTAGGGGGCCGGTTCCGCCGGGCCGAGGTGAGCCAGTGCCTGCCCCACCTCCGGCAGGAACGAGCTGACGTACACCAGATGAGCCACCTCGCCGGCGTTGGCGGCCTCGGTCACGACCACCCCGCCGTAGGAGTGCCCCACCAGCACCGCCGGGCCGACCTCGCGTAGCACCCGTCGGGTCTCCGCGACGTCGGCCGCGAAGTCGGACGCGGCACCCGTCACCTCACCACAACTCGGCAGCCGGACCGCGACGCTGGCCAGCCCGTCGGCTCGCAGCGCATCCGCGACCCGCGACCACCACCACTCCCCGTCGCGGACGCAGGCTCCGTGCACGAACACCACAATCATCATCGTCTCCGTCCCGCGGACCCGCACCAATCCGCTCCGCCATCGACGTTAGACGTACCGATCGTTACGTGAAAAAGTGGCGGGATGGGACGCCGTCAGCAGCCGGAGATCCGCGAGCGGCTCCTCGACGGGTGCGTCGGACACCTGCTGGAGCATGGACTCCCCGTCACCTCGTTGACGCCGGTCGCGGCGGCGGTTGGAGTCAGCCCACGCATGCTGATCTACCACTTCGCCACGAAGGATCGGCTCGTCCGGTCGGCGCTGATCGAGGCCCGGCGGCGGCAGCGGGCGCTGTTCGACGATGCGTTGCGGCACCGCCCCGGCACCCCGTACGTCGACACCCTGGCCTCGGCCTGGGCGACCCTCTCCGGCCCGGCTGCCCGCCGCTACGTCCGCCTGTTCAGCGTCGTGCACGCGCTGCCGTCGGCCGAGACGCCGTGGCCGAACTTCCCGGTGATGGCGGTGCACGACTGGCTGCCCACGATCACCGCCGGGCCGCGCGCCGACTGTCACCCCCGGGCCGACGTGCTGGCCACGTTGGTCCTCGGGGTGGTGCGTGGGCTGCTGCTCGACGACCGAGCGACAGGCGAGCACGACCGTGCGGGGGAGGCGTTCGCCGCCTTCCTCGACCTGCTGGCCGGTAGAGGGCGTTGAATGCGGCTCAGCCCGCGGGCGTGGGTGGTCAGGCCCGCCGGGCGAGCTGACTGACGAACGCGCGCCAGGCCGTCGGCGCGAAGGCGAGCGCCGGGCCGGTCGGGTCCTTGGAATCCCGTACGCCGACGACGCCGGGCAGGTTGTCGGCGACCTCCACACACGCGCCACCGTTGCCGCTGCTGCGGCTGCTCTTGCGCCACCGGGCGCCGCCGTTCAGCTCCATGACTCCGCCACTTCCCTGATGAGATCGACCGACTGCCGGTGGGACAGCGCCTCCCCGCGCACGTTCTCCCATGCCGCCATCATGGCCGCGATGTCCTCGGGGTCGCTAGCGACTTGGCCCTGGAGTTGGTTGTCGAGGTAGCCGGCGACCCGGTGGTCATGGCTGTGGGCGATCACGAACGGCCCGTTGAGGCCGGCGTAGGCACCGACCGTGCTGGGCACGACGTGCACCCGGATGTGCGGCTTCGGCGAATACCGGCACGACCGGCTGGCGTTGACCGTCTACCTGGCGACGCTCCAGGCCGAGGCCGGCGAACAGCTACCCGAGGTGGACCCCGCCCGGCTGAGCGACCGCTTCCTCTCCTGGACCCGCGCCCGTGCCTGACCGAGCTGTCGCGTCGGCGCCGGATCGGGCTGCTTCGCCTGGGCCGGACCGGGTTCCCTCTCCTGGGTCCGCGCCTGCCTGTAGAGCTGCCCCACAAGTGGGGCAGCTCTACAGGCGCGCATCTCTACAGCCACGCACCCTGGGCATGCTCCCCGCAGCGGCCCCGGATGCCCGCAGCGACCCCGGATGTCAGGGTCGCCAGATCGCCACCTCGATGTCCCGTCGCCGCTCGGCGAAGCGGCCGTCTCGTGCTGCCGTCGTCAGGAGTTGGCGCAGATCCGCCGAGAAGGCCGGGAGCCGGTCGCCGAACAGGTGCGGTGCCGAACTGGACAGCGAGAAAACCGCCGAGGCGACCTCGTCCACCGAGCGTTCCACGACGATCTTCTGTTCGACAATGATCTGGGTGGGGCCGGTGAAGCCCGCCTCGCGCATGATCTCGCCCTCACCGGAGGGGGTGCCCGCTGGCAACAGCCCCTGGCCGGCCCGACGGATCGGCCCCAGATAACTGGCGACCAGCTCGTCGATCTGCTGCCAGGGTGCTCGGGGGTACGGCAGCGGGTCGTCCCCGGGCGCGCCCTGATGTGTGTTGGCACCGACGTGGACCCAGGCCCCGTCGGGCGTGAGCATGTCGCGGACGCGACGGGCCACGAGCGGGCGGTCCATCCAGTGGAACGACTGGGCGAACGTGGCCACCCGGAAGGCACCCAGGTCGGCCGGCAGAGCCTCGGCGCGCAGGTGTCGCCACTCGACGTTGAGCACCCCGACGCCGTCAGCTCTGCGCCGCCCCTCGGCGAGCATGTCCTGGTCGGCGTCGACGCCCACCGCCGCCTCGAACAGGGGCGCGAGCAGCAGCGTCAACGATCCGGGCCCGCAGCCCACGTCCAGGAGTCGACCGGTGCCGTCGAGGTCGAGCGCGGTACTGATGCTCTCGGCGAGACTGGCCGGGTAGGGCAGCCGTCCGACGCCGTAGTGGCGGGCGCTGCCCGCGTACAGGGTTTCGTCCCACTGCCACGTCGCCTCGGTCACGACGTCGATGAAACCACAGGGCGGCGCGTACGGGCGGATTGTGGCGTCTCGCGTGGACGGTCGCGGACGCCGGCTCATGTTAATCTCCGTCAGCTCACATGATCACCTTGAGCGACCGAGGGGACACATGACTGCCGAGGTGCCAAACGCGGGCGGGCTGCTGGATCCGGACGGCGCGATGGATCGGCTGGCGGAGTGGAAGGGGCGCCTGGACCAGTTGGCGACCGCCACGGACGCGATGAGCGAGCGGGTCCAGGAGTTGCGGGTGACGGTCGCCGACGGCAACGGGCTGGTCGAGGTCACTGTTGACTCCGCGGGGGCACTCGTCGACCTACGGCTCGGCCAGCGGATCCAACGAGTCGCACCGGATGTCGTCGCCCGCACGATCATGAGCACGATCGGTCTGGCCAAGCGGCAACTGGCCGACCGCGCCCAGGAGGTCATCGGCGAGACCCTGGGGACCGACTCGCCCGCGGCTCGGGCAATCGCCGAACGCGTCGGGCAGCAGTTACGCGACGCCAACCCCGCGGTGGACGGCCCAAGCGAGCAGCACGACCGGTGGTGACAGCCGGCCTGTCGCCGCGCGCGTTGGCCGATATCCCGGCGCGGGTCGCTGACCGTGTTCTGTCGGGGCGCGCCGCCGCCGGCGCGCCCCCCGCGTGGCACGGCACGGTGGCGTTCGACAGATGAGCACGTACAGGCGGACCAGCGGCGACGTCCTCCGGTGGCCGGGCAGCCCCGACGCTCGGGCAGCGCTCGCGGAGTGGTTCGCCGACTCTTCGGCCGGGGCGTACCTGTCGGGTGATTTTCTTGATTTTCGCGGCGCGGACCTCAGCCGTCTCGACCTGGCCGGCGCCTATCTCGCCAACTCCCAGCTTGCCGGCGTTCGGTTCGAGGACGCCAACCTCGGTGGCGCCAACCTGACGAATGCCGAGGTGCGGGGCGCGGATTTCTCCTCGGCCGACCTGACCAAGGCGGACATGGTGGGCTGCACGGCGGGTGAGGCGCGGTTCCGCTCGGCGCGGTTGTTCGCGGCGCACCTCGACGACGCCGTGCTGGACGGTGCCGATCTCAGTCACGCGATCCTCAATTCCGCCAAGCTCTACAGAACGGATCTGCGCGGGGCCGACCTTGAGTACGCCAGCCTGCGCTGGTGCACGCTCGGCGGCACCAGCATGCCGACGGTGCTGAGCGGCGCGCGGATGGTCGGCTGCCAGCTCGACGGCGCGAAGGGGGCAGTCGTCGGCCCGGTCTTCGTGGACGAGGGCGCGACCCGGTCCCTCGGCGGCGGGGAACTCGAAACGTGGCTCTCGGCGCAGGGCGCGGAGAGTGTCCAGGTGGTGGGCTGACGCCACCGCGGAGACGAGTCAGGGCCGGTCCCCGTGGGGCCGGCCCTGTCGTTGGTGCAGCTCAGGCGAGCGGAGGATACGAGATTCGAACTCGTGAGGGTGTAAACCCAACACGCTTTCCAAGCGTGCGCCCTAGGCCTCTAGGCGAATCCTCCGCGAGCCAGGATACAGGCCCCCGCCGGCCGGGCCACCCCACCACCCCCTGAAGATCGACGGGCGGTCGGGTAGGCTTGGCGGCACCTCCCGTGCGGCGGTATCTCGTGAACCTCCCCAGGGCCGGAAGGCAGCAAGGATAAGCGAGCTCTGCCGGGTGCACGGGAGGCCTTTTTGTCTGTGGGCCGGTTGATCCACTCGGCATCCGTGATGTCGGGGCATCCCGGGCATGCGGACACCCCGATTTCCAGGAAGCCGAGTCGATCAAGCGCGGCGGCCGAGTCGATCAAGCCCGAGGGCCCAGGCGTCCCGGCGGGGTGGGTGGTCACCCGCGCCCGACCGGCGCAGAATGGCTCGGTCGAGAGGAGGCGGGACGAGTGACGCTGGCGCTCTACCGCAAGTACCGGCCGCGTACCTTCGCTGAGGTCATCGGTCAGGAGCACGTGACCGAGCCGCTGTCGCAGGCGCTGCGCAGCGGGCGGCTCAACCACGCCTACCTCTTCTCCGGCCCGCGCGGCTGCGGCAAGACCACCAGCGCCCGGATCATGGCCCGCTCGCTCAACTGTGAGCAGGGCCCCACCCCCGAGCCGTGCGGCAAATGTGACTCCTGCCGCTCGCTGGCCACCGACGGTGCCGGCTCGATCGACGTGATCGAGATCGACGCGGCCAGCCACGGCGGTGTCGACGACGCCCGCGAGCTGCGTGAGCGTGCCTTCTTCGCGCCGGCCAGCAGCCGCTTCAAGATCTACATCATCGACGAGGCGCACATGGTCTCGACCCAGGGCTTCAACGCCCTGCTCAAGCTGGTCGAGGAGCCCCCGGAGTACGTCAAGTTCATCTTCGCCACCACCGAGCCGGAGAAGGTCCTCGGCACCATCCGGTCGCGGACCCACCACTACCCGTTCCGGCTGTTTCCGCCGAAGGTGGTCCGCCCGTACCTGGAGCAACTCACCCAGGCCGAGGGCGTCGCCGTCGAGCCGGCGGTCTTCCCCCTTGTGGTGCGCGCCGGTGGCGGCAGCATGCGGGACAGCCTCTCCGTGCTCGACCAGCTCATCGCCGGCGCCGGCCCGGAGGGGGTCAGCTACGCCCGGGCCGTCGCGCTGCTCGGGGTCACCGACTCCGCGCTGATCGACGAGATGTGCGACGCGCTGGCCGCCGGTGACGGCGCGGCCGCGTACGCCACCGTCGACCGGGTCGCCGAGGCCGGGCACGACATGCGCCGGTTCGCCTCCGACCTGCTGGAGCGGCTCCGCGACCTGATCGTCATGCAGCAGGTGCCGGACGCCGCCGCGAAGGGTCTGATCGACGCTCCCGGCGACCAGATCGAGCGCATGGCCGCCCAGGCCGCACAACTCGGCTCGGCCACGCTGTCCCGCTGCGCCGACATCGTGCACAACGGGCTGGTGGAGATGCGCGGCACCACCGCGCCCCGCCTGCTGCTGGAGCTGATCTGCGCCCGGATGCTGCTGCCCGGCGCGGACGACTCCACAGGTGGCCTGCTCCAACGCCTCGAACGCATGGAACGCCGGCTCACCCTGGGTGGCACCGACGCGCCGTCGGCCGCCGCCGGCTCCGCTCCGGCCGCCCACCCGGGAGTACGCCCACAGCCGGGCACCCCGGTCCCGGCTGCCGCGAACCCAGCACCCGTCAACGCCCCGACCTCCGCACCGCCCTGGGCGGTCGACCCGGCCGCGTCCCCGACCCACAGCGCTGCGGTCCCGGGTGCTCCCGCGTCGGCTGCTGCGGTCTCCGCCGCACCTACCTCGCACGGCCCGGTCGCTGGCGCACCGGCTCCGACCTCCGGTGCGTCTGCCGCACACGGTCCGACCTCCGGTGCGCCGGCCTCGCACGTCTCGGCGGCCGACTCGCCGATCCCGGCGTCACCCGGTGCGTCGGCGGTCGCCGGGTCGGCACCCGTTTCGCCCGCCGGGCCGGCCCCACGTCGTGTGGTGCCACCGTCGGCGGTGCTGCCCGACCCGGCCACGCCCCAGCCGCCCCGACCGGACGCGCCGGCCGCGGCGCTGGACGCCGTCGCGGTCCGCCGCGTCTGGCCCGATGTGGTTGGCAAGGTCAACCGGACCAACAAGCGGATCGCCGCCCTGATGCGCGACGCAGTGGTGCGTGAACTCGACGGCGACATGCTGGTGCTCACGGTGAAGTCGACAGTGCTGGCCAAGATGATGGCCGATCATGCGGCGGTGCTCACCGACGCGCTCTACGAGGAGTTGGGCGGGCGCTGGCAGATCCGCTGCGAGGTCGCCGGTGAGCGCGGTGGCGTGTCGTTGTCCGGTCCGCAGCGCTCGCAGTCCGCCGCGCCGGCCCGACCCGCCGCCCCGGCCCCCGCGACGAATCCCACCGCCGCGCCGAACGGGAACACCGCCGCCGGCCCGACCGGCGCGCCGAACTCGTCAGCCGTTGCTGGCCCGGCGACCGCACCGCCCGCCGCCCCGAACTGGTCAGGCGCTGCTGGCCCGGCGAGCGCGCCGCCCGCCGCGCCGAACTCGTCAGCGGCTGCCGGCCTGCCGGGTGGACCGCCGGCCGTGCCGAACTCGTCAGCCACTGCCGGCCCGACGACCGCACCGCCGGCCGTGCCGAATCCGAGCAGCGCCGCCGGCCCGGCGACCGCGCCGCCCACCGCCCCGAACTCGACAAACGTTGGCGGCTCGGGCGCCCGTGGTGGACAGCCGGGAGGCGGTGCGCGTGCCGATGGGGGCGGAGAAAGCTTCGGCGTTCACGGTTCGCCTGGACAGGGCGGAACGCAGCCCGCCGCGTCGGCAGATGCGCACGCTCCGGGCCGGCAGGGCGTAGCGCAGCCGGTCGCGGCGGCGGACGAGGACGACTGGCCGGAGGCGGCCCGTCCCGGCGGTGGCGCGCCGGCCGCCGAGGCGACCGACGACGAGGACTGGCCGGAGGCCGCTCGTCCGGGTGGCGCGTCGGCCGGGGACGATCCAGGCCCTGATGCCGCACCGGGTGGCCCCGGCTCGGCACCCACCCCGAACGGCCCGAACGGCGGCGGCCCGCACGGCGGCGGCGCGAACGGTGGTGGCCCGAACGGTGGTGGCACCAACGGCGGCGGCCCGGGCGGTTCGGGTCGCCCCGGTCCGACGGCCGGCGGCGGCAACCCGGGCGGGCGGGGCAACCCGACACCGGCGGCCCGGCAGCCGGCGACAGCCGGTGGCGCACCGGTGAGCAGCGCCATCGCCGCGGCTCGCGCGGCGGCGGCGGGGCGCGGTGTGCGTACCGGAGCGGCGGCCCGGCCCGTCGCGGACGCCGAGTGGGCCGGCGAGCCGCCCTACGACCCGGACTTCGACGGCCCGGCGCGGGCCGGCCGGCCGGGTGGCGCGGCGACCCGGGTCTACGAGGGGTTCGACCCGGGCGACGAGCCGTTGGACGAGATCATCGACGAGAAGACGGCTCGGGAGTCCAGCGAGGAGCAGGCGGTACGGCTGCTGCGCGAGACGTTCGGGGCCGAAAAGATCGACGAGGTCGACGCCCGCTAGTTCGCCACTGCCGACCGGGTGCGCGACGCCTGGTCGGCCGGCGTCTCGGCGAGCAGGACGCCGAGGCAGCAGGCCCAGAGGGGGAAGGGCAGCACGGCGACTCGTTCCATGCCGCCCACCCCGATCCCCATGCCCTGCTGGGCGAAGAACAGCACCGTCCCGGCCAGTGCGACGAGCCCGGCGGCGAGGGTGAGCCGTCGCCACCGGCCGAGCGTCGTGGTGCCCGGCGCGAAGCCGGCGAGGAGCAGACCGACGTTGCCCATTCCCATGATCAGGAATGCGCCGAGGACGTGCAGGTTCTCGTCGACGTCGGCCGGGTAGACGGCCGCGAGGGCGTACCCGCCGGTGGCCAGCAGCAGGAGGATCTGCGCCGAGCGCACCACGCCGCCGCGGCCGAGGAGCCGCCAGGTCAGCAGGAGCCCGGCGGCGAGCAGGACGGCGGTGACCAGGGTCGCGGCGTTCATCAGCGGGTGCCAGGGCGAGCAGACGTAGCGGGGTCTGGTGGTGTCCCAGATGCCGCAGTGGGCGTTGCCGAGGTCGCTGATGTTGTGGGTGGCCCAGCTGTAGGCCGGCTGTCGCCAGCGCAGCCCGGTGACCAGGCTGGCGACGAGGAAGATGGGCGCGGCCGCGAGCCAGCACAGCGCGCCGACCCGGCCGGTGCGGTTGAGGTTCATGCCACGAGCAGACCAGTGCGACGGGTCCCGGCGCACTACCCCCAGACGGCCGGTTCGGGGTGGGGGTAGCCGTACCCGGAAGGCAACTCAAGTGGGGGCATCACTGTCAGGATGTGCGCCATGAAGATTACCTCCACTCCACAGGGGACCGCCGACACCAGCCGTCGCCACGTCAAGGCCGCAGTGCAAGCGGTCGTTGGTCTGGCCGCGCTGCTCTGGGCGTGGTCGATTTCGTGGGTGGCGGTGCGCCCCGGTCAGACCGTCGTTGATCGGCTTCTCGGCCTTCGTCCGCCGACCGAGGTGCGGACGTTGGCGTTGACCGACCTTGCGGGTTACTGGCAACCGCTGTGTGTCGGGTGGGTAGCGCTGCTGGTGCTGCTGGTGGTGGCCTGGTTGCGCCCGCCGTGGCGGTTCGGTCTGCGGCTGGCCGCGATGCTGCTCGGCGTGGTTCTGGCAGTCGGCACCCTCCTGCCCGGCACGGCAGCCGTTGACGTCAGCGGCTTTCCGCTCAAGGGCAACCCCAGTACGGATCTCCTCGGCGGCGTGTGGCTCGGCCTCTTCGGGGTGGTGTTGCTGATGCGCGCCGTGACGACCCTGCCGGAGCTGTCGACCCCCGCCGCGCCGGAGGTCCGACCCGCCCCAACTGCCGTACCCGCCGAAGAGCCCATCGCGACAGACCCGCCGGCTGCGCCGGACTCGACCCCCTTCGTTTGGCAGAGTTCACGTCGGATCGCCCAGTCGGCGGCACCGTGGTGGCGGCGACCGGCGCCGATCGTCGGCGTGCTGGCGGTTCTCGGTGTGGCCATCCTTCTTGGCACGGTCACCTGGCGGGCGATCAACTCGGTGGACAGGCAGCCCGCCGACCTCGGCGCGCTTGTGGTGGTGGCTCCCGCCGATTCGGCACCCGCCGCGCCGGCCGTAGCGGACGATCGGGTCGACCTGGGCCGGATTCTGCCGCTCTCTGAGGCACGGGCGAACCTGCTCGCCGACCAGACGGGCGACGACGTGGTTCACGTGGCTGGCACTGCCTGGACGCGTCCGGACGACGCTGCCGTAGCGATCACCCTGGTCCAGTTCAGTTCGTCGGCGTCGGCTGACCAGTTCCAGCGTTCCTACGCCGACTTGCGGCAGGCAACTCCCGGTGAGGCGACCCCGCTCGCCGGCGTGCCGGGGTCGGCGGTCTTCGTTGCTGCCGAGCGGGCCGGCGTGTGGGCCGTCGCGGGCCGGGCCGAGATCGTCGTGATCGTCAGCGTGGTCGGCGGACCATCGGAAACCGTGCCCGTCGTCGAGTCCCTGCTTCGTGAGCAGTACGACCGGCTCTGAGCAGTGGCCCCGAAGGCTCGGCGTGGGCGGACGCACCGGGCGGGGCGAGGTCGGTCCCAGCGGATAGGCTGGTCGGCGGCCGAGCAGACGAGTGCGAGAAGGAGCCATCCCGTGCGCCCAGGTGGACAGCCGAACATGCAGCAGATGCTGAAGCAGGCGCAGAAGATGCAGCAGCAGATCGCCGCCGCCCAGGCCGAGTTGGCCGAGGCCGAGCTGACCGGCACCGCCGGCGGTGGGCTGGTCACCGCTACCGTCTCCGGCGCTGGTGAGCTCAAGGCCATCAAGATCGACCCGAAGGCCGTCGACCCGGACGACGTGGAGACGCTTGAGGATCTGGTCGTCGCGGCCGTGCACAACGCCGCCGAGGCGGCCCGGGAGTTGACCGAGCGCAAGATGGGCCCGGTCGCCGGCGGCATGGGCGGCCTCGGCCTGCCCGGTTTCTGAGCCGGCAGATGTACGAAGGTGCCATCCAGGACCTGATCGACGAGTTGGGCCGGTTGCCGGGCGTGGGTCCGAAGAGCGCTCAGCGGATCGCGTTCCACGTCCTGTCGGCGGATCCTGCCGACGTCAACCGGTTGGCCGGCGCGCTGCGCAAGGTCAAGGAGCTGGTGCGGTTCTGCACGACCTGCTACAACGTGGCCGAGTCCGAGCAGTGCCGGATCTGCCGCGACCCGCGCCGCACCGACGAGGTGCTGTGCGTGGTGGAGGAGCCCAAGGACGTGGTCGCCATCGA
This sequence comes from Micromonospora sp. NPDC023888, assembly GCF_040639415.1. Lineage (NCBI taxonomy): Bacteria > Bacillati > Actinomycetota > Actinomycetes > Micromonosporales > Micromonosporaceae > Micromonospora > Micromonospora sp. NPDC023888. The sequence goes on from NZ_JBEZZW010000004.1 coordinate 39,205, forward strand.
GCGGACCGGTGAGTTCCGCGGTCGCTACCACGTGCTGGGCGGCGCGATCAATCCGCTGGAGGGGATCGGTCCGGACAATCTCCGCATCCGGGAGTTGATGATCCGGCTCGGTGGTGGCGGCATCCGGGAGTTGATCCTGGCCACCGACCCGAACACCGAGGGTGAGGCGACCGCCACCTATCTGGCGCTGATGGTGAAGCCGATGGGGATCTCGGTGACCCGGCTGGCCAGCGGGCTGCCGGTCGGCGGCGACCTGGAGTACGCCGACGAGATCACCCTCGGACGGGCTTTCGAGGGCCGCCGGGCCGTCTGAGTCGTACCGCGCGGGGGTGGTGCCGTCATCGACGGTGCCGCCCTCGTTCCGGTGTCCGGCCCGGCACGGATCGATGTGTCGCTTCATGTGTTCACCGTGCCGTCGACTGTCAGACCTCGGCCCAAGGTGTCGGCTTGGTAGCGATTGCCTAACGCCCGTTCCGCTTCGCGTGTGACATGTCATAGCCTCCCGCACACGGACCGAGCCACAGCTCGGCGTGGTCATGCGCATGACAGAGGTGAGAGATGCAGGCGAGAAGGCTAAAAACGGCCGTGGCCATCGCGGCCGTTGCCGCTCTGGCGGTCGGCGCGGCCGGCTGCGCGGAGAGCGAGCGCGGCGACAGTGGCGAGGCCAAGACTGGCGGCACCTTCATCTTCGCGGGTGCCGGTGACCCGAAGAACTTCGACCCGATCTTCAACGATGACGGTGAGTCGTTCCGGCCGGTCCGGCAGATGTTCGACACCCTGGTGAGCCACAAGCCGGGCACCGCGGAGCTTCAGGGCGGTCTGGCGGAGAGCTGGGAGCACGACCCGGAGGGCAAGGTCTGGACGTTCAAGCTCCGTCAGGGCGTGAAGTTCCACGACGGTACGCCGTTCAACGCCGCCGCGGTCTGCTTCAACTTCGATCGCTGGTACAACATGAAGGGCGCTGCCGCCCAGTCCCAGATGATCTACTACATGGACGTCTTCGGGGGCTTCGCCAAGAACGAGAACGAGGCCGCCGGCAAGCCGGTCTACAACAAGTGTGAGGCGCAGGGCGACGGCACCGCGGTCGTCACGCTCAACCAGTACAAGGGCGCCTTCCCGGGTGCCTTCGCGCTCACCTCGCTGTCGATCGCGAGCCCGGAGGCGCTGAAGAAGTACGACGCCAACACGGTGAAGCAGAACGGCGACTCGTTCGAGTACAGCGCCTTCGCCACCACCAACCCGGTCGGCACCGGCCCGTTCACCTTCGGTGGCTGGGACAAGGCCAAGAACGAGATCACCCTGAACCGCAACCCGGACTACTTTGGCGAGAAGGCCAAGGTGGACAAGATGATCATCAAGATCATCAAGGACGAGAGCACCCGCAAGCAGGAGCTCCGTGCCGGCACCGTGCAGGGCATCGACTTCCCGGCCCCGGCCGACCGCAAGGCGCTCGAGGGTGAGGGCTTCCAGGTCGTCAACCGTCCGGCGTTCAACGTCCTCTACCTCGGCCTCAACCAGAAGAACCCGAAGCTGAAGGACCTGCGGGTACGTCAGGCGATCGCCTACGCCCTCAACCGCCAGCAGCTGGTGCAGACCAAGGGCCCGGGTGGCGCGAAGGTCGCCGACGAGTTCCTGCCGGACACCGTGCTCGGCTACGCCCCGGACGTGCAGAAGTACGAGTACAACCCGGAGAAGGCCAAGCAGCTCCTCAAGGACGCTGGCGCCGAGGGTCTGACGCTCAACTTCTACTACCCGCCGGACGTCACCCGGCCGTACATGCCGAACCCGCAGGAGATCTTCACCGTCCTCGCCAACGACCTCCAGGCCGTCGGCATCAAGGTCAACGGTGTGCCTCGCCCGTGGAACGGTGGCTTCAAGGACGACGTGCAGCAGTTCGGCAAGCAGGACCTGCACATCCTCGGCTGGACGGGTGACTACAACGACCCGGGCAACTTCGTCGGCACGTTCTTCGGCCGGGCCAAGACCGAGTTCGGCGACCAGTCGATGACCGAGATGTTCGACGCCATCACCAAGGCCGACGGCACGGTCGACGACGCGGGCAAGAAGGCAGCCTGGGAGCAGGTCAACCGGGACATCGCCGCCAAGTGGCTGCCGGCCGTTCCGCTCTGGCACGCCCCGCCGGCCATCGTCGTCACCAAGGACGTCAAGGGCCTGGTGGCCAGCCCGTTGACCGACGAGCGATTCAACTCGGTCAGCATCAGCAAGTGACGTCCCTCGGCTGAGGCCGTAGGCGTGATCGGCCCGGGTCCGGGGTTTCTCCCGGCCCGGGCCGATCCGCGATCTTTGAGAGTCTGGTGTGTGAGAGATGTTGCGAGTCATAGTCCGCCGCCTGTTGCAGTTGGTGGTGACCCTCATAGCGCTGTCGGCGCTGATCTTCATCTGGCTGCGGAACCTGCCCGGTGGCCCGGTCGAGGCGCTGCTCGGCGAGCGGGCCACGCCCGAGCGTCGCGTGCTGCTGACCAAGGCGCTCGGCTACGACCAGCCGATCCTCGTGCAGTACGGCAAGTTCATGCAGCGGGTGGTGACAGGCGATTTCGGCAACTCGATCCGGACCGGTGACCCGGTCACCGAGGTGATCAGCCGCGCCTTCCCGGCCACCATCGAGCTGGCCCTCGCCGCGATGATCATCGCCGTCGGCCTCGGAGTGCCGCTCGGCTACCTCGCCGCCCGCTGGCGCGGACGGTGGCCGGACAACCTCACCATCGCCGGCACCCTGCTCGGCATCTCCATCCCGATCTTCTTCCTGGGCTACCTGCTCAAGGACGTCTTCACCCAGAACATCCACTGGTTCCCGCCGTCCGGTCGCCTCACCACCGGACTCGACAACACGAACGTCACCGGGTTCTTCGTGCTCGACGGCCTGCTGACCCGGGAGTTCGACGCCAGCGCCGACGCGTTGTGGCACCTGATCCTGCCCGCGATCACGCTCGCCACCATTCCGCTGGCGGTGATCGTGCGGATCACCCGGGCCAGCGTGCTCGACGTCCTCAACGAGGACTACGTACGGACCGCCGAGGCGAAGGGCCTGCGACACCGTACGATCCGCGGCCGGCACATCCTGCGCAACGCGCTCCTGCCCGTGGTCACGACCATCGGCCTACAGACCGGTGCGTTGCTCTCCGGCGCGGTGCTCACCGAGAAGGTCTACAACTGGGGTGGCATCGGCACGCTGATCACCGACTCGATCAGCGGCGGCCGGGACTACCCGGTGCTCCAGGCGATCATCCTGCTGGCCGCGCTGGTCTTCGTGGTGGTCAACCTGCTTGTCGACCTCTCCTACGCCTTCATCGACCCGAGGGTGCGTGTGCGATGAGTGACCCGATCACCCAGGCCGGCACGCCGGCTCCCCGTCCCGGGGACGACAAGCCACGTCCCGGCATGAGCGAGCGCAGCATCGGCCTGCTCGGCGACCGTAAGAAGGCACGGCTCGACGAGCTGGCCCAGGCGAGTGCCGCCGACCGGGGCGGGATCAGCCTCGTCCGCGACGCAATGCGCCGGCTGAAGCGCAACCCGGTCGCCATCGTCGGCGGCGTGATTGTGGGGCTGTTCGTCCTCGTGGCGATCTTCGCTCCGCTCATCGCACCGCACGACCCGGTGCAGCGCTTCGACGAGCTGACCAAGGGCCTGACCGTGGACACGATCCCGGGGGCCAGCAGCGGGTTCCCGCTCGGCTCCGACCCGCTCGGCCGGGACTTCCTGTCCCGCATGATCTACGGTGCCCGGCAGACCCTCTTCGTGGGCGTGCTCGCGACTCTCATCGGTCTCGCGCTCGGCGTGCTGATCGGCGCGATCGCCGGCGCCTTCGGTGGCTGGGTCGACGTGGTCCTGATGCGACTCACCGACGTGATGCTGGCCCTGCCGAGCCTGCTGCTCGCGATCACCCTGGTCGCGATGGCCAGCCGGTCGAGCCAGTGGACGGTCATCTTCGCGGTGGCCATCGTGAGCGTGCCGATCTTCGCCCGGCTGTTGCGCGGCTCGATGCTGGCCCAGCGGGAGAGCGACCACGTGCTGGCCGCCCGCGCGCTCGGTGTCAAGGAGCGCAACATCGTGCTGCGGCACATGTTGCCCAACTCGTTGACCGCGGTGATCGTGCAGGCGACCCTGACCTTCGCGGTGGCGATTCTGGACGCCGCGGCGCTGTCCTTCCTGGGCCTCGGCGACCCGGACATCAACCGGGCCGAGTGGGGCCTGATGCTCGGCGTGGACGGCCAGCGCTATTTCGAGGTACGACCGGAGTTGGCGTACTTCCCCGCACTCGCGATCATCGTGGTCGCGCTCGGCTTCACCCTGCTTGGTGAGGCGATGCGTGAGGCGATCGACCCGAAGAACCGGCGGTGACCACGGTGAGCGCTGTCAGCGCGGCCGGACCCCGTCTCGGGCGAGCGCGAGGAGTGAGCTTGCGAGCCCCGCGCTCGCGAGCGAAGGACCACAGCAGTGAGGAAGTGACTCGATGAGCCTGCTCGACGTCCGTGACCTGAGCGTCGTGTTCCAGCGGCGCGGTGAGCGGCCCTTCACCGCCGTGGACAAGGTGAGCTTCACGGTGGAGCCGGGGCAGACGGTCGGCCTGGTCGGCGAGTCCGGCTGCGGCAAGAGCGTGACCAGCCTGGCCATCATGGGCCTGCTGCCCAAGCGCGGCAACAAGGTCACCGGGGAGGTGCTCTTCGACGGCACCGACCTGCTGAAACTGCGACCGGACGACATGCGCGACCGACGCGGCCGGGAGATCAGCATGATCTTCCAGGACCCGCTCTCCTCGCTGAACCCCGTCATCCCGATCGGGGTCCAGGTGGCCGAGGTGTTGGAGCGCCACCAGGGCCGCGATCGCAAGCAGGCGCTGCGCGAATCGCGGGACCTGCTCGACGCGGTCGGAATCCCCGACCCGCAGCGGCGGCTCACCGAGTACCCGCACCAGATCTCCGGCGGGATGCGCCAGCGCGCGCTGATCGCCATCGCGCTTGCCTGCAAGCCTCGGCTGCTGATCGCCGACGAGCCGACCACCGCGCTCGACGTGACCATCCAGGCGCAGATCCTCACGCTGCTCAAGCAACTGGTCGACGAGACCGGCACCGCGCTCGTCATGATCACGCACGATCTGGGCGTGGTGGCCGGGCTCTGCGACACCGTGAACGTCCTCTACGGCGGCAAGGTGGTCGAGCGGCAACGGCGGCACGAGTTGTTCGCGCACGCCCGGCACCCGTACACCCACGGGCTGCTCAACTCGGTGCCCCGGCTGGACTCACCGCGCGGTGAGCGACTGCACGCGATCCGCGGGTCGGTCTCCGACAACATCCCGTGGGCTGAGGGGTGCGCCTTCGCGCCGCGCTGCGACAACGTTGTGGACGCGTGTCTCGAAGGGCCGCCGCCGCTCGAACCCACCGCCACCGGCGGGGACCTCCGCTGCAACAACCCCGTCTCCGAGGAGGTGGCGGTCCGATGACCGAACAGACCGGACCCCTTATCGAGCTGCGCGACGTCAAGGTCCACTTCCCGATCAAGAGCGGCCTGCTCTTCGACCGCACCATCGGGTACGTCTACGCGGTGGACGGGGTGTCGCTGAGCATCCGCAAGGGCGACACGTACGGCTTGGTCGGTGAGTCGGGCTGCGGCAAGTCGACGTTGGGTCGTGGCCTCCTGCGGCTCGTCGAGCCGACCGAGGGCGAGATCGTCTTCGACGGCATCGACGTGCGCTCGCTGAAGGGCGAGGCCATGCGGCAGGCCCGCCGCCGCATGCAGATGATCTTCCAGGATCCGCTCTCCAGCCTCGACCCCCGACAGTCGGTGGAGTCGCTGCTGGTGGAGGGGCTCAAGGCGCACGGGTTGGCCGGCGACAAGGCCGAGACGAACCGGCGGCTGCGCGAGACGCTGGAGGCGGTCGGCCTGCCCGCGTCGGCCCTCGGCAAGTACCCGCACGAGTTCTCCGGCGGCCAGCGCCAGCGGATCGGCATCGCCCGCGCGCTGGTGCTCAACCCGGACCTGATCGTCGCCGACGAGCCGGTGTCCGCGCTCGACGTGTCCATCCAGGCCCAGGTGCTCAACCTGCTGGAGGACCTGCAGAACGAGCGTGGCCTGACGTACCTCATCATCGCGCACGACCTGGCGGTGGTGCGGCACATCGCCGACACGGTGGGCGTCATGTACCTCGGCGGGCTGGTGGAGGAGGCGTCCAGCGACGACCTCTACCGCGAGCCGATGCACCCGTACACCCGGGCGTTGATGTCCGCGGTGCCGGTGCCGGATCCGCTCGTGGAGGACCGCCGGGAGCGGATCCTGCTCGCCGGTGACCTGCCGTCGCCGACCAACCCGCCGTCCGGCTGCCGGTTCCACACCCGGTGCCCGTGGGCGCAACCGACCCGGTGCGCGGACGAGCGGCCGGAACTGCGCGACGTCGTCGGCGGACACCGGGTGGCCTGCCACTTCGCCGAGGACATCGCCGCCGGCCGCATTCGGCCGCACGAGGTCGAGGTGGAGCTGGTCCGCCCGAGCGAGGGCACCGGCCCCGTCGACCCGCCGGGCGAGTTGATCCCCACCCCGTGACACCGCCAGGGGCCGTCCGGCGACGGACGGCCCCTGGACGGTACGGGTCCGGGTGGCTCAGCCCTCGGGACGGTGCAGCAGGCCCACCGCGACGCCGTGTACCGCGTCCAGCCCCGCCGGGTCGGCCAGCGCGACCGACGTGCCGGTCACCGCGTACCACTCGTCGGCGTCCTTGTACTGCACCCGCAGGGTGACCTTGCCGTCCGCGTACTCGGTGCGCAGCGTCAGGTCACCGGTGACGACGCCGACCTCGTCGGTCATCACGCCGCCGGGGCCGGGCACGATGTCGCTGGTGCGGCTCTGCGGGCCGGCCGCGCCACCCGAATCCGCGACCATGCCGGCGCCCGGCACGGCGGCGGGAGTCTCGGCGGCGCCGTCCGCTGTCATGCCGGCCGCGGCCGGGCCGCCTTCCCCGGCGGCGGTCACGATTCGCTCCCCACTCAACAGCCCTCCAACATGTCGGTCAGGGCGGCCTTCTCGGCGCTTGTCACAGTCAACCGCCAGTAGTGCTTGACCGTCACCCAGTCCTGGGCGTACTTGCACCAGTACGATCGGTTTGCCGGCTTCCACTGGGACGGGTCCTGGTCACCCTTTGCCCGATTGGAGGCCGCGGAAACCGCGAAGAGCTGCGGACGGGTGGTGTCGTTCGCGAAATCACCGCGCTTCGCGTCGGTCCACTCGTCGGCACCCGAGCGCCACGCGTTCGCCAACGGCACCATGTGGTCGATGTCCACGTCGGAGGGATCGGAGAAGCTGCGGCCGTCGTACACGCTCTCCCAGCGGCCACCGACCACGTTGCAGCCGGACAGCTTCACGTCCTTGCCGTCGCGCTGGAGGATGCTGTCCCGCACGTCGCAGTTCTTGCCGGTGTCCCGCCAGTGCGGGAAGTGGTCCCGGCTGTAGCCCTTCATCGAGCCGGCGGTGGCCACGGTGAGCTGGCTGAGCTGCTCCGCAGCGTTGCCCCCGCCGTCGGTCGACGGCGGTGGCGTGACCGGCTCGTCCTGTGGGACGCAACCGGTCACGCCGAGCGCCAGCGCCGCGGCGAGCGCGGTCACCGCCGCTCGCGGTCCTGATCTGGTACGCACAGACGACACCTCTCCAGCTTGCGGTCTCCCGGCGATTGCGCACAGTACCCGGGAATGGTTTCGGCGTTTCGTGGCGTCTCCCACATGGCGCAAGGCAGATTGGTGGGATGACCGCACCCGTACCGGCGTCCGCCCTCCGAATGGGCACCACCGCCGGCCGGGGCACGCTGCTCGCCGCCGTCCTCGCCTCTGGCATGGTCTTCCTCGACAGCACCGTCGTCAACGTGGCGCTGCCGAAACTCGGGCAGGACCTCGGCGCGAACGTGGCCGATCTCCAGTGGACCATCAACGGCTACCTGCTGATGCTCGCGGCGTTCGTGCTGCTCGGCGGTGCGCTCGGCGACCGCTTCGGTCGGCGGCGCATCTTCCTCATCGGAGTGGTCTGGTTCACCGCCGCCTCCGTGCTGTGCGGGCTGGCCCAGGGCACCGGTTGGCTGATCGCGGCCCGGTTCCTCCAGGGCGCCGGCGGTGCATTGCTCACTCCCGGGTCGCTCTCCGTGCTCCAGGCCAGCTTCCATCCGGACGACCGGGGTCGGGCGATCGGCGCCTGGGCCGGGCTGTCCGGGGTGTCCACCGCGTTGGGCCCGTTCATCGGGGGCTGGCTGATCGACGCGCTGTCCTGGCGCTGGATCTTCTTCCTCAACCTGCCGATCGCCGTGCTCGTGGTGCTGGCCGCGATGCGCTGGGTGCCGGAGAGCCGCGACGAGAGCGCCTCCCGGACCGCGGGGCCGGGGCGGACCCGGCGGCGGTTCGACGTCGGCGGAGCACTGCTCGGCGCGCTCGCGCTGGCCGGCGTCACGTACGCCCTGATCGACGCCCCGGCGCGTGGCTTCGACTCCGCCCCGGTGCTGATCGCGGCGCTGGTCGGGGTGCTGTCCGCTGTGACATTCGTGCTGCTGGAACGGCGGCGTGGCGACGCCGCGATGCTGCCCACCGGGCTGTTCGACAGCCGGCTCTTCTCGGTGCTGAACATCTTCACTGTGGTCGTCTACGCGGCGCTCGGCGGCTTCACCTTCTTCTTCGCCGTCTACCTGCAGAACGTGGTCGGGTGGTCGGCCTTCCGCACCGGCATCGCGTTGCTGCCGATGACCCTGCTGCTGTTGGCCGGGTCGGCCCGAGCCGGAGCGCTGTCGGCGCGGATCGGGCCACGCCTGCCGCTGAGCGTCGGGCCGGTGCTCGCGGCGATCGGTCTGCTGCTGCTGCGCGGCGTCGGCCCCGGCGCGTCGTACTGGACCGACGTGCTGCCCGGGGTGCTGCTCTTCGGCATCGGGCTGACCCTGGTGGTGGCGCCGCTCACCGCGTCGGTGCTGGCCGCCGTGCAGGACCGGTTCTCCGGGGTGGCCAGCGGCTTCAACAACGCCGCGTCCCGGGCCGGCGGCCTGCTCGCGGTGGCGGCGCTGCCGCTGCTTGTCGGCCTCTCCGGCAGCGGCTACGCGCAGAAGGCCGAGCTGACCGACGCGTTCCGGGGCGCGATGGTCTGGTGTGCGGGGTTGTTGCTGGCCGGGGCCGTGCTGGCCCTCGTGCTCGTGCACCGGCCACCCCGCGCGGCCCCACCGTCACAGCCCTGCCACTCGCTGCCCGCGGCCACGCCCCCGAGGTAGGTGACCACCCTCGGGGGCGCGGCTCGTGCGGTCAGCTACGGGCGCGGTTGACGGCGCTGGTGACCGCCTTGATCGAGGCGGTGACGATGTTGGCGTCGGTGCCGACACCCCAGACCGTCCGACCGTCGACCTCGCACTCCACGTACGCGGCGGCCTGCGCGTCCCCACCGGAGGAGAGCGCGTGCTCGTGGTAGTCGAGCACCCGTACGCCCACCCCGACCGACTGGAGCGCGTTGACGTACGCGTCGATCGGGCCGTTGCCGATCGCGGCGAGCGAGTGCCGCTCGGCGCCGGTGACGACCTGGGCCTCGATCTCGACCTTGCCGTCGGCGGTGCCGATCGTGTAGCTGCTCAGCCGGACCGCCGGGTCGGGCTGGTGGTCGAGCAGGTAGTGCGTCGCGAAGATCTCCCACATGGCGGACGGGTCGACCTCGCCGCCGTCGTGGTCGGTGACGTGCTGCACCACCCCGGAGAACTCGATCTGGAGCCGGCGCGGCAGGTCCAGTTGGTGCTCGCTCTTCATGATGTACGCGATGCCGCCCTTGCCGGACTGCGAGTTGACCCGGATGACCGCCTCGTAGGTGCGGCCCAGGTCCTTCGGGTCGATCGGCAGGTACGGCACGGCCCAGGTGTGCTCGTCCATCGGCACCCCGGCGGCCTTGGCGTCGGCGGCGAGGGCGTCGAAGCCCTTCTTGATGGCGTCCTGGTGGGAGCCGGAGAAGGCGGTGTAGACGAGGTCGCCCGCGTACGGGTGGCGCTCGTGCACCGGGAGCTGGTTGCAGTACTCGACGGCGCGCCGGATCTCGTCGATGTTCGAGAAGTCGATCATCGGGTCGATGCCCTGGGAGAACAGGTTGAGCCCCAGGGTCACCAGGTCCACGTTGCCGGTGCGCTCGCCGTTGCCGAACAGGCAGCCCTCGATACGGTCCGCGCCGGCGAGCAGACCCAGCTCGGCGGCGGCCACTCCGGTGCCCCGGTCGTTGTGCGGGTGCAGGCTCAGCACCACGCTGTCGCGGCGCGGCAGGTGCCGGTGCATCCACTCGATCGAGTCGGCGTACACGTTCGGCGTGGCCATCTCGACGGTGGCCGGCAGGTTGATGATCAGCGGCCGGTCCGGCGTCGGGTCGATCACGTCGATCACCCGGGAGCAGACCTCCAGCGCGTACTCCAGCTCGGTGCCCGTGTACGACTCCGGCGAGTACTCGTAGAAGATCTCGGTGTCCGGGGTGTGGATCTCCGCGTACTTCTGGCAGAGCCGCGCACCGGTCGTGGCGATGTCGGCGATGCCGTCCTTGTCCAGGCCGAAGACGACCCGCCGCTGGAGGGTGGAGGTCGAGTTGTAGAAGTGCACGATGGCCCGCTTCGCGCCGCGCAGCGACTCGAACGTCCGGTCGATCAGGTGCTCCCGGCACTGCGTGAGCACCTGGATCGTGACGTCGTCCGGGATCATGTCCTGTTCGATGAGCTGCCGGACGAAGTCGAAGTCGGTCTGGCTGGCAGACGGGAAGCCGACCTCGATCTCCTTGTAGCCCATCTGGACCAGCAGTTGGAACATCCGCCGCTTGCGCTCGGGCGACATCGGGTCGATCAGCGCCTGGTTGCCGTCGCGGAGATCCACTGCGCACCAGCGCGGCGCGGCATCGACGTGCCGGGTGGGCCAGGTGCGATCCGGCAGGTCGATCCGGAACTGCTCCCGGTACGGCTGGTAGCGGTGGTACGGCATCCGGCTCGGGCGTTGCCGGGCGATCGGATCGGTATCGGCGTCGGTGACAGGTTGAGCCATCTCAGAGTGCTCCCTGGAACATGTGGCGTCAGCAGATCGGAAGGTGTCGGCGAGCTGCCGGGCGACGGTGCGCGGCGGTGCCGAGAAGAAGATCGGATGTGCTGGACGGCGCGATGCGACTCCGCGACGAGGTGCCGGCCGGTCAGGCCTCGTCGCGGCGGCTAAGGAGGAGCAGCGCCCGCCACATGACCAGGTCACCCTACGTGATGTAGGGAAGGGTGGAAAGGCTGGTCCGGACTATGGGACCGGTGTCATGTCCGGGTCCGGGGCCTCGGCACCTAGCCTCGGCGTCCGTTGCGCCCAGGCCACCGCGGGCACGATCGCCGCCGCTACCAGCACGAAGATCGCTGCCGTCGGTAACCAACCCCACCCGCCGGTGGTCACCCCGAGCGCGGTCAGGCCGGCCGGGGCGATCAGGTACTGGAGCTGCACGCCGAGTCCGAGCGCCCCCACGTACGCGCCGCGCTCGCCGGCCGGGGGCAGGGTGGCGGTCAGCCCCCAGGTGCCCGCCGACTCGATCAGCTCGGCCAGGATCAGCAGCAACGCGGCGGCCACCAGCACCACGACGGTGAGCAGGCCCCGGGTGACCGCGGAGATCGGCAGGACCAGGCAGGACAGGGCGACGAGCAGCCCACCCCGGCGGGAGGCCCGTGCCGCGCCCGCCGCGGTGTCCGCGCCCCGGCTGACGCGTACCTGGAGTAGCACGATCAGGATCGTGTTGAGCAGCACCAGCCCGGCGATCACCGTCTTCGGGGCGTCGGTGTGGGTGAGGATCCACAGCGGCATGACCGTCAGATAGAGCACCCCGTGCGCGGTGAGCAGCCCGGACAGCAGGGACACCACCATGAACGGGCGGTCCCGCAGCACGGCGAGCCGGCTCATCGGCTCCGCCCGTCGGGCCACCTGCGGCAGCCGGGGCAGTCGCCGCACGAAGAGGGCGGTCACGAGGAAGACCGTCGCGATGAACCAGACCATTCCCCGGTACGCCGTGATCGTGTCCACCGCCAGCACCACGCCGCTGATCACCGCGCCGAGCCCGAAGCCGACGTTCAGCGACGAGCGCTGGTACGCCATCGCCGTGACCCGTTCGGCCGGGGGGACCGCATTGATCGAGTAGACCTGCCGGGCCACGCCGACAGCGGCGTCCACGCCGGCCAGCGCCACCACCACGGCGAGGAAGCCGGCGAAGCCGCCCACGAACGGGTAGGTCGCGAACAGCGCCGCATTCAGCACCGACCCCACCACCCAGACGCGCTGCGGTCCGTACCGGTCGGTGAGCCCGCCCAGCGGCACCGTGCCCAGCAGCGACACCCCCGCCGCGATGGACAGGCCCAACCCGACCTGGGCCGCGCTGAGCCCCAGCGCCCGGGTGAAGAAGACGGCGCTGCCGGCGTGGAACAGCCCGCTGCCGACTGCGGCGACCATGGCCTGCACGGCCAGGGCGCGGGTCAACCCGGCCGGCGGTACGACGTCTCGGACGGCGGTACGAATGGTTTCTCTGGCCCCCATGGCCGGGAAGTGAACCGTGCCCCCACGGGGTCGGTCGAGCCTTTTAGGCTGGGCCGAATCCTGCTTCCGGGGGTGCGAGTGTCCGAGTTGCGGTTCAACCTGGCCGACGTGGCGGGAGTGCGGCTCGCCGTGTCACCGGTCAACGAGACGGTCATGAGCATGTGGGCGCTGGCCAAACCGGTCCGCTACGCGGTACACCTGCCCTGGATCGACCGGGCCCGGGTGACGTTGCGTCGTCCCGAGGTGGCCGACCGGGTCCGACCTCTGGTGGGGTTGGTCGTGCCGGGTCGCTGGCTGCCTGACTTCCTCACGCCGGCGGCCCGGCCGAACGTGGAGCTGGCCGAGCAGCTCGAACAGATCGCGGCGACGCCTCCGGACGTGGTGGTCCAAGACCTGCTGGCGACCACCTGGCAAAAACCGCTGAGCCCGTTCGGGCGGGCGCTGCTCGCCGACCCCGGAGGGCTGCTGCCGCAGGTCGTCGACGCGGTGCGGGTCTGGTACGACGAGGCGATCGCCCCGGACTGGCCGCGGATGCGGGCGCTGCTCGACGCCGACGTGGCGTACCGGGCCGCCCAACTCGCCGAGAGCGGCGCCGGTCGGTTCTTCGAGCAGCTCCACCCGAGCCTGCGCTGGCACGGCGACCGGGTGATCAGCGACGACACGTTCGGGCGGGACTTCGACCTCCGGGGTCGCGGGCTGACGCTGAACCCGACGGTGTTTACCGAGCAGCACGTGCTGTGGAACCTGCTGGAGGATTCGCTGCCGGCCGGCGCGTACCCGGTCCGTGCTGTCGGAACGCTCTGGGAGACGGCCGCGACGCCACCCGGCGACCCGTTGGCCCGGGTGATCGGCCCGGGGCGAGCCGCGCTGCTGCACCTGCTCGACACGGCGACCACCACCACCGACCTGGCCCGACTTACCGGGATGTCCGCCGGAGGCGTCTCCCAGCACCTGGCCGCGCTGCACGCCGCCGGCCTGGTCTCCCGGTCCCGGCAGGGTAGGCACGTCCTCTACCGCAACACCGATGCCGCGCGGGTCCTGCTGCGGGCCGGAGGCGGCTAGCCGGCGGTCGGTCAGCGGAGCAGCAGGTCGCCGATCGGGCGGCGGTGCCGCAGGCCGGTCTCCCTGGCGCGCAGATCGGCCGGGAGGGTGAACGGGTCCCCGAGCCGGCCGACGGCGGCGACCACCAGCGGTCGAACCCCGCGGGGCAGGTCGAGTTCGGTGGCGAGGCCGGTCTCGTCGAAGCGGGTGAGCTGACGCACGTGCAGGCCGAGTGCGGTGGCTTGCAGGGTCAGGTGGGCGATGGCCTGACCGAGGTCGTACGCGGCCCGCTCGGCGTCGCCGCCGGTGTGCGCGCCGACCACCAGTGTCGACGCGCGTCGGACCCAGCCCTGGTCGCCGTGCGGCAGGCTGATCAGGATCCGCTTCCAGGTGTCGTCGTCGCGGTGGCCGAGAGCGAACCGCCAGGGCTGGCGGTTGTCCGCCGACGGCGCCCAGCGTGCGGCTTCCAGCAGCGAGGCCGCCTCGTCCGGAGTCAACTCGGCGCTCGGGTCGAACGCCCGAGGGCTCCAGCGGAAGGCGAGCAGCGACGTCAGATCGGCCATGGGTGAAGTGTTCCGGATGGGCGACTCGCACCCTTGGTCGGGTGCATTGAATGTGGGCAAGACCACCCGTAACGGGACGAAGATCAGGGCGTTCCCGCGCTCGGGCTGCCGGACGGGTCGGGGGTCGGGGGCGCGGCGGTGTCGAGCGGGTCCCGGTCGACCACCACCGGGCCGGCCAACTGCACGGTGGCCGGTGCCGGGCCCGGCGGTGCGGCCAGCCGCAGCGTCCCGGCCCCGGTCCGCACCCCGGTCGGAGTGCCGTCCCGCTCGTAGCAGTAGATGCCCACGTCCACCGGGGCGTTGAGCGACGCCGAGGTGGAGTCCACCGAGTAACAGGTGCCGGTGACACCCTCGGGTGGGTTGGCGGGAGCCACCGCCAGCGGTGCGCGCCGGTCGGTGAGCACGTCCAACCAGTCGGTGAGCGGATGCTGGACCCGGGGGTCCGACCGGCGTGGGATCGCGTCGTCGCGCTCACCGAGGCGTACGCAGCTCGCCGACTCGGGTCGCCCGGCCGACGGCAGGGCGCACTGGAACAGCCCGTCGCTCGTGGCGGCTATCGAGATGTCGGCGCTGCCACCCCACGCGCCGCCCGGCACGTCGACCCGCCAGCTACCGTCGTTCGCGCTCGTGAACGTGATGGTGCGAGCCGGTTGCCCGGTCTGGCTGTACACGTACTGCGCCACCAGGTGGCGATCCTGGGCAGCCGCGGCCAGGGCGGCCAGCTCGTCCCGCGCGGCGTCCACCGCCACCGGTCCCGGATCGGCGGGCGGCGGGGCCGGGGGTTGCTCATCGGTGCAGGCGACCAGGAGAGCTGGCAGGGCGAACACGAGCGGCCCGAGCAGGCGGCCGGCCGAGCGGGTGAGGACGGGCACCGGCCCATTCTGGTGGGTGCGGACCGTCTGGTGGGTGCCGGCACGTGCTGGGTCGTTCCGGCGTGTCGTCGCGTACCGCCGGAGCTGGTCGGAGCGGCCCGGCCGCCCCGCGCGGGCCGGATGGTGGGATCACCTGACCCGGCGTCGTTACCCGCCGGATACCCTCAAGGGGACTGACACGCGCCGCCGGCCCCGGTTCCGGCGGCGTCGGCACGCTCAGGGTCGCTGGGAGGGAGTGCACGTCGTGGCACTCGTGGTGCAGAAGTACGGCGGGTCCTCCGTCGCCAACGCCGAGCGGATCAAGCGGGTGGCCGAGCGCATCGTCGCCGCCCGCAAGGCCGGCGACGACGTGGTGGTGGTGGTCTCCGCGATGGGGGACACCACCGACGAGCTGCTGGACCTGGCCAACCAGGTCAGCCCGCTGCCGCCAGGCCGCGAGCTGGACATGCTGCTCACCGCCGGGGAGCGGATCTCCATGGCGTTGCTCGCCATGGCCATCCACAACCTGGGGTACGAAGCCCGCTCGTTCACCGGCTCGCAGGCCGGTGTGATCACCACCTCGGTGCACGGCCGCGCGCGGATCATCGACGTCACCCCCGGGCGGCTCAAGGGCGCGCTCGACGAGGGGTCGGTGGTCATCGTCGCCGGCTTCCAGGGTGTCTCGCAGGACACCAAGGACGTCACGACGCTTGGTCGGGGTGGCTCGGACACCACCGCCGTGGCGCTCGCCGCCGCCCTGCACGCCGACGTCTGCGAGATCTACACGGACGTGGACGGCATCTTCACCGCAGATCCCCGGATCGTGCCCAACGCCCGGCACATCCGGCACATCACCTACGAGGAGACGCTGGAGCTGGCCGCGTGCGGTGCGAAGGTGCTGCACCTGCGTAGCGTGGAATACGCCCGTCGGGCGGGGTTGCCGATCCACGTCCGTTCGTCATACTCGACCAACACCGGCACGATGGTCACCGGATCGATGGAGGACCTTTCCGTGGAGCAGGCACTGATCACCGGGGTCGCGCACGACCGCAGCGAGGCCAAGATCACGATCGTCGGGGTGCCCGACGAGCCGGGTGCCGCCGCGGCGATCTTCGACACCGTCGCCGGCGCCGAGATCAACATCGACATGATCGTGCAGAACGTCTCCACCGAGGGCACCGGCCGCACGGACATCTCGTTCACCCTGCCCAAGGCCGACGGTCCGACCGCGATGGCCGCGCTCAGCAAGATCCAGGAGCCGGTCAAGTTCAAGGGCCTGCTCTACGACGACCACGTCGGCAAGGTCTCGCTGATCGGTGCCGGCATGCGCTCGCACCCCGGCGTGGCCGCCGGCTTCTTCGCCGCGCTCGGCGCGGCCGGGGTCAACATCGAGATGATCTCCACCTCCGAGATCAGGGTCTCCGTGGTCTGCCGGGACACCGACCTCGACGCCGCCGTCCGCGCCATCCACGACGCGTTCGAGCTGGGCGGCGACACCGAAGCCGTGGTCTACGCCGGGACGGGTAGGTAGCGCCGATGACGGCGCTGCCCACCCTCGCCGTGGTCGGAGCGACAGGTGCCGTCGGCACCGTCATGTGTGAGCTGCTCAGCGGGCGTCGCAACGTCTGGGGTGAGATCCGGCTGCTCGCCTCCGAGCGCTCGGTCGGAAAGCGGGTGCGCTGCCGAGGTGAGGACGTCGTCGTCCAGGCACTGACGCCGGAGGCGTTCGACGGGGTCGACGTGGCGATGTTCGACGTGCCCGACGAGGTCTCCGCCGAGTGGGCGCCCATCGCCGTCGCCCGTGGCGCGATCGCCGTCGACAACTCCGGCGCGTTCCGGATGGAGCGCGACGTCCCGCTCGTCGTTCCGGAGATCAACCCCGAGCAGGTCCGCGACCGGCCCCGGGGCATCATCGCGAACGCCAACTGCACCACCCTCGCGATGATCGTCGCCGTGGCGCCCCTGCACCGCGAGTACGGCCTGCGGGAGCTGGTGCTCGCCTCCTACCAGGCGGTCTCCGGTGCCGGCCAGGCCGGCGTGGACATCCTGCACGACCAGCTCACCAAGGTCGCCGGGGATCGCGCGCTCGGCTCGCGCACCGGCGACGTCCGCCAGGCGGTCGGCGACGACCTCGGTCCGTTCCCGGCCCCGCTGGCGCTCAACGTGGTGCCCTGGGCGGGCTCGCTGGCCGACGGCGGCTGGTCGTCGGAGGAGATGAAGCTCCGCAACGAGTCGCGGAAAATCCTCGGCCTGCCCGACCTCAAGGTGTCCGCCACCTGCGTCCGGGTGCCCGTGGTCACCGCCCACTCGGTGGCCGTGCACGCGGTCTTCGGCACCGAGGTGGACGCCGAGGGCGCCCGCGAGGCACTGCGCAACGCGCCCGGGGTGATCCTGGTCGACGATCCCGCCGCCGGAGAGTTCCCGATGCCGATCGACGCGGTCGGCACCGACCCGTCCTGGGTCGGCCGGATCCGCCGCGCCCTCGACGATCCGCGCGCCCTCGACTTCTTCGTCACCGGCGACAACCTCCGCAAGGGCGCGGCCCTCAACACCGCCCAGATCGCCGAACTCCTCGCCAAGGAGCTCCGCAACGCAACGCCTGACCGCTAGCCCTAGCTAGGCGGCGGACAGGTGCACTCCGTCGCGGCCCTGGCGTTTCACCGCGTAGAGGGCCTGGTCGGCTCGTCGCAGCGTGCGGTCGGGGGTTTCGCCGGGGCGGGGCAGCGCGACGCCCACGCTGATCGTGCGGCCGATGCGCCGGGCCGCCTCGGTCAGCCGTTCGGCGATCCGGACCGCCTCCTCGGGGCGGCTCACCTCGATCACCGCGACGAACTCGTCGCCGCCGATCCGGTACAGCTCGTCGCCGTGGCGGAGCGCCTCCTCCAGAGCGCGGGCCAACCCGACGAGGACCCGGTCGCCGGCCTGGTGGCCGTACGTGTCGTTGACGGTCTTGAAGCCGTCCACGTCGATCGCCAGCAGGGCCGTACGCCCCGGGGTGGCCGCTGCGATCCGCTGCCCGAACGGGCCGGTGTGCCGCAACCCGGTCAGCGGGTCTGAGCTGGCCTGCTCCCGCAGCCGGGCCAGCGTGCGGAGCCGGTCCAGGTTGGTCCAGGCCTGCCCGGCGAGCAGTTCCATCAGGCTGACAGTGGTCGGGTCCGGGCGCAGAGCGCGTTCGTCGGCGACCAGCAGCACCCCGCCGGCCTCCGGCGGCCCGACCGGAACGGCGACCAACGTCTGCACCCCCGCCCGGGTCAGCGGCCGGTAGTCCTCGGTCGGGGGATGCCCGGCCTCGCCCAGCGTGTAGCCGGCACCGTAGCGGTGTGCCCGGTCGACCATCCGGGCCAGGGCCGCCGGACCAGCCTCGGTCAGCTCGGCGCGGATCCGGGTCTCCAGGTCGCTCGGCGTCGCCGGGGGCGGACCGAGCTGGCCGGCGACCAGGAGCACCGCTGTGGAGAGGGTGGAGACCTCCCGGGCGGCGCCTGCCGCAGCGCCCATCAGCTCTGCTTCGGTGAGCGCGGCGGAGAGTGCTGCGGCGTGCCGGAGCAGCTTCTCGCTGCGGCTCTCCTCCGGTGGGCCGCCGAGTGCGGCGATCCGCGCACCGAGCCGGTCGGCCAGCCGCTGCGTCGTCTCCCGCCACAGCTCCAGGTCGACTGGCTCACTCCACTGCAGGTCGAGCACGCCGATCACCCGGCCCGTCGGGTCCAGCACCGGTACGCACAGCTCGGCGGTCACGTCCGGGCGTACCGGAAGGTAGTCCGGGTCGGCACTGACGTCCGGGACGACGGCGGGGGTGCCGGTGGCGTACACCCGCCCGACGATGCCGGTGCGGGCCGGCACTGTCGCGAAGACCTGCCAGGCCCCGGTCGCCGCGACGCAGCGCAGACGGTCGTGGGCCGCGAGCAGCACGGAGATCGTCGCGGGGGTGTGGCGGGACAGTGCGGTGACCGTCCATCGACAGGCCTCCGACACGCTCGACGCCATCGGGAGGCGGACGATGACGTCACGGCTGACTCGCTGATGATCCACTCGCACGTCGTTCCAGGTAGGGGAGGGGCCGGCCGGCGCCGAGCCGCGCGATCAAGCGTACTCACGGTGGCGCGATCCGCCGGGCTTCGTACACACGTGCTATCCACAGGCTGTGGACACAGCCTGTGGGCGAGCGCCGTGTTCAGGCACACCCGAACACCGCGCCCAGCGATAGCGTGAAACTCCCGACGCCGAGGAGGCGAGCCCATGCTCATCGCTCAGCTCAGCGACCCGCACCTGACCACCGGCCTGCTCGCCGCCGCACCGGCCGCCGGGCTGCACCGTGCGCTCGGCCGGGTGCTGGCGGTGCGGCCCCGACCGGACTGCGTGGTGATCACCGGTGACCTGGTCGACCACGGCCGGCCCGACGAGTACGCGGCGCTGCGCGAGCTGACCGGCCGGTTCCCGGTGCCGGTGCACCTGGCCCCCGGCAACCACGACGATCGCGAGTCGTTGCTCGACGCTTTCGGCGGCACACCATGGCTCGGGGGCGGCTTCTCGTCCTACTACCACGTCGATCACGAGGCGGCGTCGGTCGTGGTGCTCGACTCGCTCGTCCCCGGCAGCAGCAGCGGCCAGCTCGGCGAGGAGCAACTCGGTTGGCTCGACGGGGTGCTGGCCGGGCGGCCCGAGGTGCCCGCAGTGGTCTTTCTGCACCATCCGCCGGTCGCGGTCGGCATCCCCGCTGCCGACTCCCTCCGGCTTGCCGACTCCGACGCGTTCGCCGAGGTGATCAATCGGCACCGACACGTCGTCCGGGTCGCCTCCGGCCACCTGCACCGCCCGGTCACCACGGCCTTCGCAGGCACGGTGCTCACCGTGGCACCCAGCACGTGGAAGCAGAGCACGCTCACCATGAGCGTCGACGAGCAGATCGGCTGGGTCGACGAGCCGACCGCCTTCCTGCTGCACCTGGTCGAGGCGGGCGGGTGCGTGACACACACCGTGCAGGTCAGCCACTCGGCCGGTCAGACCTGTAGCTCCTGAGGAAGCCCGTCGTGGTGGTCTGGTACGTCGCGTACGGCTCGAACATGCACGCCGCCCGCCTGGGGTGGTACATCGGGGGCGGCTGCCCGCCCGGTGGGAAACGCACGTACCCGGGCTGCCGGGACCAGCGCCCGCCGAGCCGGTCGATCCCGGTGTCGCTGCCCGGCGGGATCTTCTTCGCCGGCGAGTCCCGGGCCTGGACCGGGGGCATGGCCTTCTACGACCCGCACCTGCCGGGCGAGGCCGCGGCCCGCGCCTACCTGGTCACCGAGGAGCAGTTCGCCGACATCGCCGCCCAGGAGATGTACCGCCCGGCGGGTGCCACCGACCTGATCCCCGCGACCGGTACGGCGATCGAGGCGGCCATCGCCACCGGGCGGGCGACGCTCGGCCCCGGCCGGTACGAGACGTTGGTCTGCCCCGGCAGCCACAGCGGCGTCCCCCTGCTGACCTTCACCGCGCCGGAGGGGGCGTCGGCCAGCCGGTGCCGGCCGCCCGCGCCGATCTACCTCGGCATGATCGCCCGCGGTCTGCGGGAGGCGCACGGCTGGCCGGCCGAGCGGATCACCAGCTATCTGGCCGCCCGGCCCGGCGTGGCCGACGGATGGCCCCCCGATGCCGTCGCCGCCCTGGTCAGCGAGGTGCTTGTCGACGTGTGACTGCCGGTGGGTCGGGCCGGCCGTCAACCGAGCAGGAACTCCCGCAGCGCGGGAGCGAGCGTCGCCGGCGGCACCTCGTGGTAACCACCGTCGAGGCTGATGGACCGGCCGCCCGGGACCGCCTCGGCCGCGGCTGCACTCGCGTCCCGCAGCCACTGTGGACTGCCGGTGCTGTGCACAGCGAGAGTCGGCACGGTGATGGCCGCCAACCGGTCGGAGGGCAGTCGCCCGCCGGCGGTGACGATCGAGTCGTACACCAGGGTGTGCGCGACTGCGGTAAGTGCGCCCCACATCGGTTGCGACCGCATCCTGGTGATCTCGTCCGCCGGCAGCCCCACCGAGTCGCTGAGGAAGAGCTCCACCGCGGCGTCCCTGTCGTCGGCGGCGATCAGCTCGATGAGGCGCGCGGTGAGATCCCTCCAAACGCCCACGTGCGGACCGACCTGGAACGGCGGCTCGAACACTGCCAACCTGGTCACCGGAAGGCCCTGCGCGGTGGCGAGGGCCGCCAGGACCGCGCCGGAGGAGATCCCGTAGACAGCGGCCGAACCGCCTGCCGCCGCGATCAGCGCGGCCAGGTCGTCGATCTCGCGACCGATCTCGTAGGGCAGGGTGTCGCCGCTGAAGCCCCGACCTCGGCGGTCATAGCCGAAAACGGTGAAATCCGGTGCCAACGCCGTGGCCAGTGCACGGGTCGCAACGCGGTCGCTGAACGCCCCGCCGACCAGGACGATCGCGGGCCCGGCACCGGACCGCTCGAACGCGATGGGTGTGCCGTCCGCCGAGCGCACCTGCTCCACCTGCGGTGTCATGTCACTCACGATGCTCTCTCCGTCCGCGCCGACCGTCTCGTCCTTTCTAGACCCTCCGTACGACGATGTCCGGCAGACCGCGGCAGACGCTGATCCGGGATGCGGGCGTACCCGCAGCTCTGCTGTGCTGCCCGGGTCGACCCGGCGGCGTCCGGATGAGAGGCTGTCGGTGCAGGCGGCCATCCCCAACTGCCGCCAACCGCGACCCTGACGACGGTGTCGCTCGGCGGCCCGGTCGACCCAGAGGCCGGAGCCCCGCAGACGCCGATTCTCACGAGGAGATCCATGTCCACAACCGGGATGCGACGGGCCGCTGTCGGCCTGACCGCGCTCGCGGTGGCCGCGTTCGGCGCGGTCGCCACAGGCCCTGAACAAGCCGACGCGCGACCGAAGCCGGTCGACGTCACCCTGCTGGCCCTCAACGACTTCCACGGCAACCTCGAACCGCCGACCGGGTCCAGCGGCACCATCGCCGGGCAGACCGCGGGCGGCGTCGAATACCTGGCGACCCACCTGGCCGAGCTGCGCGCCGCCGCCAAGAAGCAGAACACCATCACCGTCGCCGCCGGTGACCTGATCGGCGCGTCCCCGCTGCTCTCCGCCGCGTTCCACGACGAGCCGACGATCGAGGCGCTGAGCATGGCCGGGCTGGACTACGCCAGCGTCGGCAACCACGAGTTCGACGAGGGCGCCGCCGAGCTGCTGCGGATCCAGAACGGCGGCTGCCACCCGGTCGACGGCTGCGCCGACGGCACCCCGTACCGGGGCGCCGGCTTCACGTACCTGTCCGCGAACGCCTTCAAGACCGCCACCGGCAAGCCGCTGATGGCGCCGTACGCGATCCACAAGGTGCAGGGCGTCAAGGTCGGCTTCATCGGGATGACCCTGGAGGGCACCCCGCAGATCGTCAGCCAGCAGGGCGTCGCCGGCCTCACCTTCGCCGACGAGGCGGACACCGCCAACCGGTACGCGCGCGAGCTGCGCCGCAAGGGCGTGCAGACCATCGTCGTGCTGCTGCACGAGGGTGGCGCCCAGGCGGCGACCGGTGGCATCAACGACTGCGTCGGCATGACCGGGCCGATCGTGGACATCGCCAACCGGATGGACCCGTCGATCGACGTGGTGGTCAGCGGACACACCCACCAGGCGTACAACTGCGACATCAACGGCAAGCTGGTCACCAGTGCCAGCTCGTTCGGTCGCCTGGTCACCGACATCGACCTGAAGATCGACCGCCGGAGCGGGGACGTCATCTCCGCCGCCGCGAACAACGTCGTGGTCACCCGCGACGTGGCCAAGGACCCGAAGCAGACCGCCCTGATCGACAAATACAAGACGGTCCTCGGCCCGGTCGCCGACCGCCAGGTCGGGGTGACCGCCACCGCCCTCGCCACGACGCAGGAGAACCTGCTCGGCACCTGCTCGGCGCAGGTGCCGAACTCGTGCGGAGAGTCCCCCATCGGCAACGTCATCGCCGACGCGCAACTCGCCGCCACCGATGACGAGCAGGGCGCGGTCGCCGCCCTCATGAACCCGGGCGGTGTCCGGGCCCCCCTGGACGCCGGCCCGGTCACCTACGGGGAGGCGTTCACGGTGCAGCCGTTCGCCAACAACCTGGTGACGCTGGACCTGACCGGAGCGCAGCTCTACTGCGTACTGGAGCAGCAGTTCGTCACCGGCAGGACGCTGTACCCGTCGTCCACCCTGCGCTACGTGGTCGACCTGAACGGCACCAGCGCGACCGCCGCCGACCCGTGCGCCGGCACCCGGGTGGTCCGGGGCAGCCTCACCATCGGTGGGACCGCCGTCGACACCGCCGCCACCTACCGGGTGACGGTGAACAACTTCCTGGCCGGCGGCGGCGACGGCTTCAGCGCCCTCACCGGCGGCACCAACCAGGTCACCGGCCAGATCGACCTGGACGCGTTCGTGGCGTACCTGACCGCGCAGTCGCCGGTCTCCGCCCCGACGCTGGACCGCATCCGCACCACCGCCGAGGTCCCCGCCGCCTGACGGTCGACCCCGCGACACCGGGCCCCGGAGCACCCGCTCCGGGGCCCGGCCTGTGGTGGCTGTCGCGGTTGTCCCGTGGGACGCTCCGCAGCAGAGGGTGACGGCGGTCAGAGCAGTCCCAGTTCACGAGCACGCAGCGCAGCTTGGGTCCGGTCCCGTGCGCCGAGTTTGGACAGGGCGCTGGTCACGTGGTTCTTCACGGTCCCCTCGGCCAGGAACAGCGCCGAGGCGATCTCCCGGTTGCTGCGCCCACCCGCCAGCAACCGCACGACGTCAAGTTCGCGCCCCGAGAGCGGTGCGACGAGCGGATCGGGGACCGGCGCCGGCAGCTGCGCCACCCGGAGCACCAGTTTGGCGGCCACGCCTGGTTCAAGGACTGATTCGCCCCGCACGGCGGCGCGGACGGCCTCCATCAGCCGTTCCGAGGACGCGTCCTTGAGCAGGTACCCGATCGCCCCCGCCCGGATCGCGGAGAACACGTCGGCGTCGTTGTCGAACGTGGTCAGGGCGATCACCTGGACCTGCGGGTGGTTCGCGCGAATATGCCGGATCGCGGTCGGCCCGTCCATCACCGGCATCCGTAGGTCCATCAGCACCACGTCCGGTGACGCCCGTCCGGCCAGTTCGACGGCCTGCGCGCCGTCGGCCGCCTCGCCGACCACCTGGACGTCGTCCTGGACCGACAGCAGCAGCGCGAGGGCCTCGCGGAACAGCCGCTGATCGTCGGCGAGCAGCACCCGGATCATGCCGGAGCCGTCACGGTGAGCGTTGACCCCTGACCGGGCACCGAGTCGAGCACCACAGTGCCACCCAGCCCGGTCACCCGTTCGCGAAGGCCGGTCAGCCCGAACCCGCCGGACGGACCGGGCGCGTATCCGCAACCGTCGTCGCCGACGACGACCCGGACCACGGCGGGGTCGTACTCCAGCAGCACATGCGCCTGCGCAGCGTGAGCGTGCCGGCGGACGTTCGTCAGTCCCTCCTGCGCAGCCCGGTACAGGGTCTCCTCCACCTCCGGCGGCAACGCACGGGATGCGCCCCGCGCCTCGCTGGTGGTCGGCAACCCGGACTGCGACGTCTCCCGGGCCAGGCGCTCCACCCGGTCCTGCAGCGGCAGCCGCGGAGCCCGCAACGCCGACACCGACCGCCGCACCTCCGACAGGGCCTCCTTCGCCTGGTCCTCTGCCTGGGCGAGGACCTCGTCGGCGCGTTGCGGGTCGCGGCCGAGCAGTGCCCGGCCGGCCCGAATCTGCATCTGCACCGTCGTCAGGTAGTGCCCGAGCCCGTCGTGGATGTCGCGGGCGACACGGTTGCGTTCCTGGGTGGTGGCCAGCTCCGCCAGTTGTTCGTTCGCCAGGACCAGTTCGAGACGGGTCTGCCGTTCGCGGCGCAGGAGCCGGGTCACGACCAGCGCCATGAGCGCGGCCACCAGCATTCCGGCACCTTCCCGCAGACCCTTGCCGAGGTCCATGCCGACGTGCCCGAACGGGACCACGAGCGCCACGACGACGGCAACGCCCAGCGGCAGGAGCTGCGCTGCCTGGACGACCAGCACGATGAGCAGCAGGGTGCCGCCCCAGGAGGCGTGGGCCGCGCCGAACATGACGAGTCCGAGCCCGATCTGCCCCAGCACGTACCCGGCCCACCAGCCCCATGCCCGTCCCGGCAGCAGCCACGAGCCGGCGACGACGAGCGCGGTGAACGCGGCGCCGGTCGCGATCGCCGGCCACGGGTTCGCACCGGCGACGGCTTCCAGGACCAGCACGGCGTACGCGCCGACCGCCAGCATCCGCAGGAAGCGTTCCACGTCTGCAGCGTGCAGGTGCCTGTCCGCCGAAGTCAATCAGGTCATGACCTCGGCCATGACGTTCGGCACGGGCGCCGTGACCCGGCAGGCGGACACCATCGCGGCATGCGCATCCAAGGTTGTCTCGCCGTCCTGTTCGCCGGGTTGGCCGCTGCCACCGCCGTGGGCGTGATCCACGCGGTCGACGCGGTCGACGCCGTCTACCCGGCGCCTCGCCCGTTTCCGCTGTCCCCGCCGGGGGCCGCGGTCACCGATCCGCGACCGACCGTCGCGGTGCTGCTCGGACCGGCCGGCGCCAACGCGGCCGACGTGCTCGCCCCGTTCGAGACCCTCGCGGTGTCCGGCCGCTACCGGGTCGTGACCGTCGCCGAGAGCCGCGCCCCGGTCCCGTTGACCGGCGGCCTCGACCTGGTGCCCGACCATACGTTCGCCAATGTCGGCGACGTCGACTGGATCGTGGTGCCGGAGGTGCAGGAGGCCGGTTCCCCGCAGCTGCAGCCGGCCGTGGACTGGCTGCGGCAACGCCACGCCGACGGTGCCCGGATCCTGGGCGTCTGCGCCGGTACCGGGCTGCTGGCCCGCGCCGGCCTGCTCGCCGACCGGCCCGCGACGAGCAACTGGCTCGCCCTCTACGGTCTCGAGCGGCA
The DNA here is from genome assembly GCF_040639415.1 of Micromonospora sp. NPDC023888. NCBI lineage: Bacteria > Bacillati > Actinomycetota > Actinomycetes > Micromonosporales > Micromonosporaceae > Micromonospora > Micromonospora sp. NPDC023888. The sequence goes on from NZ_JBEZZW010000004.1 coordinate 65,144, forward strand.
GTACCCGGACGTGCGGTGGACGCGCGGCGTCCGGTACGTGGACGACGGCAGCATCATCACGACCGCCGCCGTGTTGTCCGGAGTGGACGGCGCGCTGCGCATCCTCGAGCGCGACCACGGCGTCGACGTCGCCCGGCAGGCCGCGACCGCAGTGCAGTGGCCCGCCTACCATCCGGGAGGCCCCGCCTCGATCGACGCCGCTCATCCTGTACCGGCAGACGCGGTCGCCCTGCTCAATGTGGGCTTCCGTAACCCGGTACGGGCCGGGGTGCTGCTGACGTCGGGCGTCGGCGAGATCGAACTGGCGTCGGTGTTCCGCACCTACACCCAGCTGTCGTACGTCGCGCGACTCACCTCCGTGACCGTCGACGGGCAACCGATCCGGTCCCGACACGGACTGACGTTCGTCCCGCGGACCGCGATCACCGCCGGCTACGACCGGCTGCTGGTTCCCGGCCACGACGCCGCCCGTACCCACGCGGTGGATGCGGCGTGGAAGCCGGTGTACGTCCACAGCCGCGCCGGGTTCCCGTTCGACGGCACCCTGCGCGATCTGGCCGCCACGACCGATGCCCCGACCGCCCGGTGGGTGGCCAAGACCCTCGAGTACCGGCCCGACGACGTGACCGGTCCTGCGGTTCCGTGGTCGCCCGTCCTGCTGATGGCGCTGGCGATGGTGGCCGGCGGCATCCTGTACGCCTTGGCCCGTGCCGCTCTGGCCCGGATGCCGCGGCTGCGGAACTGGCTGCGCCACCTGGCCGAGATGCTCGTCGCCATGCTCGCCGGGATGATGCTGCTGGGCCCGGTGTGGGATCCGCTCACCCACCAACGGCCGACGGTGGCGACCCTGGTGATGGCACTCGACATGGCCGTCGGCATGGCGGTGTGGATGGCGGTCCGCAGGCACGGCCTGAGGATGATCGGCGAGATGACGGCGGCGATGGTGGCACCGTTCGTGCTGCTGTCGCCGTGGATCGGCGGCGCTGCCCTGTCGGCGGCCGGTCACGTGCTGATGCTGGTCGCGATGGTTGCGCTCATGCTCGTACGGTGGGAGCACTACGCGGCGAACCCGACCTGGGCCTTCCGGTCACGGCGTGGCGGTGCGGCCGAGTCCTCGGGCGACGACGCGCCGCCGTCCACGGAGCTGGACCGGGTGCGGAAGACGTCCGGGGTGTCGTAGTCCAGCCCGCTCGGCCGACGGACTGGCGCGTGACCACTGCCGAACGGTTGCGCCGTCCGCATCGTGACGACCCTTGCGCGGTACGCGGTCAGGCGGGGGTGGGTGCGGGGGCGGTGGACGTCGTGGCGGTCGTGGCGGTCGTGGCGCGGCCGTCCTGCTCCGTGGTGAGCAGCCGGCGCAGGGACAGCGCGATCAACGAGGCGACCAGGCAACCGCCGACCACCGTCGCCACCCAGACTCTGCCGTCGGCGGCGCCGATGAGCGGTCCCGCGGTCACCGGCCCGATCACACCGCTGATTCCGAAGATCATCGAACTCATCGCGTTGTACCGACCGCGTAGCTCATCCGTGGCCAGGGCGTTGGTGAGCGCGGGCATCACCGGTGACAGCAGCGTCTCGCCGAAGCCGAAGATCGCCGAACAGGCCACCACGCACAGGGCGGCCAACAGGGCGCTCTCCCCGGTGACCAGGCCGGCCGCGCCGAGCACCAGCCAGGCGGTGGCGAACACCGCCCCCACCACAGCCAGTGCCCGGGTGCGGCTGCGCCCCTCGATCCGGCGGATCACCAACAGTTGCGCGAGCACGATCATCACGGTGTTGGCCGCGAGCGCCCAGGCCACCACCCGGGGGTTCACCTCGGCCACCCGCACGGCGTACGCGGCGAAGCCCACCTCGATCTGCGCGTACCCGCAGGTGGTGAGGACCAGCCCGAAGATCACCAGCCGCCGGAACGGGCGGTCCCGCAGCACGGTCAGGTAACCGCCGGGCGACGGCTCGTCGACACCTCGACGCCTGCCGAGTCGGTGGCCCACGCCGGGCAGGGTGAGCAGGATCAACGCCGGCAGCAGATACGTCACCGCGTCCAGCAGGTAGATCGTCTGGAAGGTGCCGGGCCGGGCGGTGTCGACGATCGCGCCGGAGGTCATGCCGCCGACGCCGATACCGAGGTTGAGCAGGGCGAAGTTCAGCCCGAACACGCGTTGCCGCTCATCGTCGTCGGTCAACGACGCGAGGATCGTGTTCTGCCCGGACCAGATCGCCGAGCTGCCGATGGCGATCACCGTCATCACCAGCAGGGCCGAACCGGTCGAGTGGACCAGCGCGAGCGAGCCCGTGCCGATCGCTTCGATCACCAGGCAGGGCACCACCACCCACCGGGCGCCCATCCGGTCGATGAGCGTCCCACCCAGCGGCGACAGCGCCAGGGTGACCACGCCGTACCAGCCGATCACGAGCCCGGCGCGGGCGTCGGTGAGCCCGCGTACGTCGGTCAGGTAGATGAACAGGAACGGCAGGGTCAGACCGCGCCCGATCGCCGACAGCAGGGTGCCGAGCATGATCCGACGGGCATCCGTTCGGCGGGGCAGGGCACGACGCAGCATGTCCGGCATTCTGTTCGTCAGGTGTGACACCGCGCGAACCGTTTTGGCCGCGCCCCGCCCTCGCCGAGGCCCTCGGGTGACCAATCCCACGATGATCCACTCGGCTCGGCGGCGCTCGGTCGATGTCCGCCCGGTCTGGGATGCTGGCCCGATGACCGGCACCTGGCGACATCTGCCCGCTACCGCCCGAGCCATCGCGGTGACCGCCACCGCGGCCGTCGCCGCCGCCCAGGCACGCGACGGTCAGGCGTACGACGAGGCGGTCGGTGGCCTCGCCGCCGACGAGCGATCCGGCCTGGTGCTCGGCGCGGTGGTCCGGCTGCTGCTGGAGGAGAGCCATCCGGACGGGCTGACCGGCGACGACATCCGCCAGGTGTTGACCCGCTGCGTGCAGAGCGCGACCCGGTGGCGTTCGGACGTGGACCCGCACGTGGTGCTCGTACTGCTGGCCGGCGCGCTCGGCGTGTACGACCCCGAGGGCGACGAGTCGCCTCCGGACGCGTCGGCGCTGGCCCGGCATGCCCCGCTCCTGGTGGCAGACCTGTTGGCGACGACAAGCGTGTCGTTCGACGCCTACCTGGCCGCCGCGTTCGCCGAGATCGAGCGCACCGAACGACAGGACTGACCGGCGGGGCGGGCAGGGCAGGGCGCGATCAGTCCTGGTTCCAGGTGTCCGTCTCCAGTGTCGACGGTGCACCCTCGGTGGCCACCTGACCGGTGGCGAGCGTCCGGCCCGACGCGTCGAGCGCCTCGACGACGAGGCCCGTCACGGCAGGGGGCACGCGCACCACCGCCCCGGAGCCGCTCACCGCAGCCGTCGCCACCTCGTGCCCGTCCTGCGCCACCCGCACCTGGGTGGCTGCCGCAGGCGTCACCACGAGCAGGGACCGTAGGGCTCCTTCGCCGACGAGGTCGTTGTCGATCGACACCGCCAGGACGCCTTGGGGGTCGGTGGGGTCCGCTGCGACGGCGAAGGAGGCGCCGGTGCCGACCACGCCGTTGGGCCTTGGTTGATCGAGGTCGATCGTCACCTCGCCGACCCAGCCGCCGCCGGCCGCGGGAGCAGCCACGATCATCACCTTGCCGCTTTCCACCGAGGGCCCGCCGCCGGGCGGCGACCCGTCGATGGAGCGGGCGGGGAGGCCTGCGACGTACCCGCCCCACACAACGCTCGGCAGGGCGGTCAGTCGGTATCCCTCCGACTGGGCGTACTGCGACACCAACAGTCGGGCACGCTGCTCCGGCACACTGCCGCGTACGCGGGACATCGCGGTCGCGAGCTGCGCGTCGGTGATCGGCTTCGGCGCCAGCGAACCCGGGCCCGGGATCGTCTTGCGCGTCACCGTGCCGCAGTCGACCCGCCACCACTCGGGCCGCTGGGTCTGCGGGGTACGGGTCAGGTAGGACCCGGTCGGCTCCGGCGTCCACTGGAACGCCCCACCGTTGGGCAACGGTGAGGTGAGGAAGACACACCCGGCGGGCGCGATAGCCACGTGTATCGCCTTTCCCGGACCGGACTGTTCGTCCAGGGCGAGGCTCTCGTAGGGTTCCAGGGCGTCGCTGACGCCGTGAACGGCGGCAGGGCTGGTCAGCTGCTCGGCGCTGGCACCCTCGTTGGCGACAAGCCACATCGCGGCACCCGGCCAGTCCGTGGTCGGATCGGGCTGTTCGCGGACCAGGGCGGCGAGCGCGATCCGCCGGCCGCCGACGTCGTCGACGAAGAGCACCTTCACCGTGGTCGGCTTGTCCAGCATGTTCAAGGGCACCGTCACCCGGGGCAGGTCGCCCCGGCCCCGCGCGGCCGACAGGAGTTCGGAGAGCTGGCGGACATAGCCGCTGTCCTGGCCGACGACGCCGCGCGGTGGCGACTGGAGAAGTTTGTCCGACCAGGCCAGCACGGGTGGCGTGGACTCGGTCGCGTCTGCCGGTGGTCGGGTGGTCCGGCCCGGGTCGGTGATCGCGAAGGCCGCTCCGCCCAGGGAGACCACCAGAGCGAGGGTCAGCCCGCCGAGGCGGCGCTGCCGGTCCCGTCGGTAACGCGCCCTGGCCCGGCCGTACGGATCGGGCTGCGGAGTCAGGGTCCTGGTCAGCTCGGCCAGCGCCTGGCCCACTTCCTCATCGACAGTCATGGTGTTGCCCCCGTCATCGTCGTCGTCCCGGTCGGTACTGGATCGGCTGCCGCTGCGGTCGTCGGCAACTGGTCCGGCGTCGGCGCGTCGGACGCCAGTGCCAGACGCAGGCGAGCCAGGCCTCTCGACGCACGGCTCTTGACCGACCCCACGGAGCAGCCCAGGGCGGCCGCGACCGCCACCTCCGGCAGATCGACCACGTACCGGAGCACGATCACGGCCCGGGTGCGGGGCGTCAGCTCCCGCATCGCCTCGTACAGGGCGTGCCGTTCCGACACCGCCTCCGTCATGTCCCGGCCGGGCCGGTCCGGCAGGATCGACGTCACCACCTCGTGCACCCGGTGGCGACGCCAGCTGCTGATGTGCTGATTGACCATGACCCGTCGCAGGTACGCCATCGGATCGTCGACCCGACGCCATCGACGCATCACCTTCACCAGCGCCGTCTGCACCAGATCCTCGGCATCCTGCGTCGAGCCGGTGAGGTGGTACGCCACGCGCAGGAGATCCATGTAGCGCGTCTCGACGAACTCTCGGAAACGCTCGTCGTCAACTGCCATAAGCCCCCGCCTCGGTTGGTTACCCATCACGACTCCGTCGAGGGCCGATAGGTTGAAGCCGGCCGCGGGCACATCCTGCTGTTCCTGGCCGACCTCCGGGCGGGCCCGCCGTGGGCGGCGCGCTGTCGACCGCTGCACTACTGTGCCCGGGATGAGCGCCGACGCCTGGCTGGCCGACACCCGGACGTCCTACGACACGGTGGCCGGAAGTTACGCCGAGATGCTGCGCGACGCGCTCGACGCCGCGCCGTACGAACGGGCGGTTCTGGCGTTGTTCGCCGAACTGACCCGCAATGGCGGCGAGGGATCCGTGGTCGACATCGGTTGCGGGCCGGGGCGGATCACCGCCCACCTGCACAGCCTCGGTGTCGACGCCTTCGGCATCGACCTCTCGCCCGCGATGATCGACATCGCCCGCCGCGACCATCCTGACCTGCGGTTCGCTGTGGGTTCCATGACGGACCTCGACCTCACCGACTCCAGCGTCACCGGCATCCTGGCCTGGTTCTCACTCATCCACATCCCGGACGACGAGGTGCCCGCGGTCCTGGCCCACTTCCACCGGGTGCTGCGTCCCGAGGGCACCCTGCTGCTCGCCTTCCACGTCGGTGACGGGCAGCGGCTGAAGACCGAGGGTTACGGCGGTCGCCCGATGAACGTGTACGTGCACCGCCGACCACCGGATCGGGTCGCCGCCTGGCTCGGCGACGCCGGGTTCACCGTCGAGGCCCAGTTGCTGCACCGCCCCGACGAGAGCAGGCACGGAGCGTTTCTCTTCGCACGCCGGCGGCCCTGACGAGGAATGGTGCGACGGCCCCAACCTGGTGTTTCGGCAAGCTCGATCGTCCTGACCGGTCCCGGATCGTGCCCGGTGAGGGTCAACCGAGTGGAACAGGCGGAGGGCCTTCTCCCCGGAGCGCCTTCTCGGCCAACTCCCCACGAGCCGGATGGAGAGCCCTGTCCGGCAGAGGGTTTCTGGGCACGCTGATACACCGCTGGCCCGGCAAGGCTTTACAAACGGGGCATTCCAGAAAGAGGCCACTCGATGGCACCAGCTCAACGCCCTGGGCCAGCGCGGCCCTGCCGATCTTGACGAGCGACCTGTACAACTCCGGATCCCGATGCCGCGCAGCGGCAGCAGCCACCTCCCGCATCCCTTCCCAGAACCGTTCGGCAGCCCTTGGCTCGTTCACGTCGATGCGCACGACCGTGCCTCCTCGCCATCCGCCAAGGAACCTTGTCGCGGCTCCGGCTCGTTCAGACGCAACAGATCTCAACCTGAACCCCGCACATGTCCGGGCTACCCGTGTTGCCCTTCCGTATGCGACCGACCCGCTCGTCGTGAGGCCAGCCACCGGCCTGGTTCGCCGTCACATGAACCTTGACCTGCGCGGGTGACCGGCGACGAGTCGGGGAAATGCGTCCGGCGTTATCGAGCTGGTCCACCGTCACCAGCTCAGTGGGTCACCCAGGAAGCACAAGAGGGCACATCCATGAATCGGATGTGCCCTCTTACCTCTGGTCGGGGTGGCCGGATTCGAACCGACGACCTCTTCGTCCCGAACGAAGCGCGCTACCAAGCTGCGCCACACCCCGAGGCGTGCCGACAAATAGTAGCCCACCCGCCCGGATGGTCAAACTCGGTACCCCCGCCGCCCGCACCCACCTACAGGCGGGCGGAGGAGCCCGTCAGCGGGGGATGAGGGTGAGGATGCTGGCCTCCGGGGGGCAGGCGAAGCGGACCGGGGCGGTCGGGTGGGTGCCGAGGCCGGCGGAGACGTGCAGCCAGGAGTCCGAACCGGGCCAGCGGTGCAGGCCGCGCGCCATCGACCGGGGCAGGCCGCAGTTGGTCACCAGGGCTCCGTAGCCCGGTACGCAGACCTGGCCGCCGTGGGTGTGCCCGGCGAGCAGCAGCCCGAAGCCGTCCGCGGCCATCTGGTCGAGCACCCGCGGCTCGGGGGAGTGCGTCAGCGCGATGGACAGGTCCGCCGAGGACGAGACCGCGCCGGCCACTGTGGGGTAGTCGTCCCGGTCGATGTGTGGGTCGTCCACGCCGACCAGGTCGAGCTGCCGACCGCCGGCCTTCAGCGTGGTCCGGGCGTTGTTGAGGTCCGCCCAGCCGGCGCCGGTGAACACCTGGCGCAGCTCGTCGTAGGGCAGCTCGACGCCCTCGGTGTACTCCCGGTCGGGCAGGAAGTAGGTGAAGGGGTTCTTCAGCACCGGCCCGGTGTAGTCGTTGGAGCCGAACACGAACGCGCCCGGGTAGTCGAGCAGCGGTTGCAGGGCCCGCAGCACTCCGGGCACCGCGTCGGGGTGGGCCATGTTGTCGCCGGTCACCACCACCAGGTCCGGGTCGAGGGCGGCGAGCGACGCCACCCAGCGCTGCTTGCGCGCCTGGTTGGGCATCATGTGCAGGTCCGACAGGTGCAGCACGCGCAGCGGCTCCGCGTCGGCCGGCAGCACCGGCACGTCGTACCGCCGCAGGGTGAACATGTTGCGCTCGATGAGCGACGCGTACGCGAGGGTGGCCGCGCCGACCGTGGCGGTTCCGGCGGCAAGCCGGAATAGTGTGCGCTTTCGCATGGCGTTCAGGGTAGTTTGACCGTCCATGAGCACGCTGAAGGACCGCCTCACTGCCGACATGCGTTCCGCGCTCAAGGCGCGCGACGAGCTGACCACCTCCACGCTGCGGATGGCCCTGGCCGCCGTCGGCACCGCCGAGGTCGCCGGCAAGGCCAAGCGCGAGCTCACCGACGACGAGGTGCTCGCGGTGTTGACCAAGGAGGCCAAGAAGCGCCGGGAGGCCGCCACCGCCTTCGCCGACGCGGGCCGCGCCGAGCAGGCCGCGAAGGAGACCGCCGAGGGCGAGGTGCTGGACCGCTACCTGCCCAAGCAGCTCTCCGACGCCGAGCTGGCCGAGCTGGTGTCGGGGGCGCTCGCCGCGGGCGGCTTCACCGGGAAGGCCCAGATGGGCCCGGCCATGAAGGCGGCCCAGGCCGCGGTGGCGGGCCAGGCCGAGGGTGGTCGGGTGGCCGCCGAGGTACGCAGGCAGCTCGGCCTCTGATCGAGCGGCATCCCGGCCGGCGGCTCCGGAGCCTCGGAGGGACAGCCGTGGTCAGCGACGGTCCGGACAGATGAAACGGGCGGGCACCCGTGCTGGGTGCCCGCCCGTCGTGTCCTGTTCGTCGACTCAGCCGCCGGGGCGGCCACCGGGTCGACCGGTGGTGCCGGGTTGCCCGCCACCGGGGTTGCCCGGCGTGGTGCCGCCGCCACCGTTGCTGACCTGGATGGTGACCACGCCATTCTTGATGGTGCGTCCGTCCGGGCTGGTGCCGTGGGCGGTGCCCGGAGGACAGGACGACTTCACCTTGGTGTCGGAGACCACCGGCTCGAAGCCCGCATCCTTGAGTCGGGACTTCGCCTGGTCCACCGAAATGCAGCTCACGGTGGGGATGCTGCGCTGGTCACCCTCGGAGATCTTCTGGCCCGGCGGCTCGAACTGGATGCGCTCCTTGCCCTTCATGGCATCCCGCAGCGTTTCCTGAACCGGTGGGTTGATGCCGTGGGGGACGTCGTGCCCCATCTCGACGTTCGTCTGGGGCCAGTCCGGGTCGGCCATGATGCCGGCGACCGCGTACTGCCTGGTCATGGCGACCAGGGCGGCGGTCTTCTCCGAGTCGGTGGTGCCGGACTTGCCGGCCACCGGCGCGTCGACGATGCCCTTCACCCGGGCGGCGGTGCGGCTGCCACCGCACTTGCTGGTGCTGGAGTTGTCGCCGACCGGGCAGCGCGCGGCGTCCACTGCGGCTCGGGCCACGTCGGTGCTGAACCGCTTCTCACAGCGCGGGTTGGCGATGTCCAGCTTGTTGCCGTCCGGGTCGCGGATCTCCTGCACCGGGATCGGCTCGCAGTACTTGCCGTCGGCAGCCAGGGTCGCGTACGCGTTGGCCAGGTCAAGCGGGGTGGTCTGCGAGACACCGAGGGTGAAGGCGCCCCAGTCGTGCGCCGCCTCCTTCGTGCCACCGAGTCGCAGATCCTCGTCGGTGCGGAACTGGATGCCGGCCCGCTTGGCGACGTCGACCACGTTCTCCGCGCCGACCTGCTGCTGGAGCGGGACGAAGTACGTGTTGATCGACTGGGCGAAGGCGCTCCACATGTTCTGTACGCCACCGGCCTTCAGGCCGGAGTTGGTCGGGCAGTACAGGTTGGTGCCGGGGCACGCGGCAGGGCCGGGCTCGATCTTGTATTCCGACCGGAACTGCTGCGGCGCGTTGAAGCTGTAGCTGAGCGGGATGCCCTTCTCCAGCGCCGCCACGATGGTGAAGATCTTGAAGGTCGAGCCGGCCTGGTAGCCGGTGATGCCGTCACCACCGGTGAGCAGCGGGTTGACCGTCGCCGGGTAGTTGCCCCGGATCTTCTTCCTGCTCTTCGCCGGATCGCTGGAGATCTTGTTCTTGGGGTTCTTCGGGTCGTCCAGCTTGAACTGCCGGTTGACCGCGAGCGCCCGGACCCGGCCGGAGCCGGGCTCGACCACCGCGACCATGGCGGCTTCCTTGCTGTTCTCGCTCTTGGACCTGCGGACCGCCGCGTCGGCGCCCCGCTGCGCCTGCACGTCGATCGAGGTCACCACGGTGTAGCCGCCGCTCTTCAGCCGCCGCTCACGGTCGTAGGTGGTCGAACCGAACGTCTCCTGCTGCATCCACCAGCGGTAGAAGTAGTCGCAGAAGAATCCCCAGCTGTTGACGTTCGCGGCGATGCAGCCGTTCGGGGTGCGCTTGTCCTTCACCTTCAGGTCGACGGCCTTTGCGGCGTCGGCCTCCTGCTGGGTGATGGCCTTGATGTCGACCATGTTCTGGATGACGTAGTCGCGACGGTCCTTGGCGAGCGGGTAACCCGCCTCGGTGGTCGGGTCGTTCGTGGTGGGCGCCTTGACCATGCCGGCCAGCAGCGCCGCCTCCTCGATCTTGAGCTTGCTCGGCGGCTTACCGAAGTAGACCTGGCTGGCGGCGTAGACGCCGTACGCGCCGTTGCCGAACGAGGCGAGGTTGAGGTAGCGGGTGAGGATCTCGTCCTTGGAGAATTCCTTGTCGACCTGGAGGGCCAGCCGCATCTCCCGGAGCTTGCGGGCGCTGGTGTCCTCGGTCGCCGCGACCACGTCGGCCGGGTGGGTGGCCGAGTAGGCGATGGCCAGCCGGACGTACTGCATGGTCAGCGTCGACGCGCCCTGCCGGCCCGAGCCGTCGCTCTGGTTGTTGACGAACGCGCGGGCGACACCGTTGATGTCGACGCCGTTGTGCTTGTAGAAGTCATGGTCCTCGGCCGCGATGATGGCCTTCTGCATGTACGGAGAGATGTCAGCGAGCTTCACGTCCCGGCGGTTCTCGTCGTACATGGTCGCGAGCGGTGTCTTGCCGTCCGAGGCCAACAGGTAACTGATCTGTGGCGCGCGGGCCACCGTCAGCTCTGTGGGCAGGGCGCCGAATGTCTCGGCGCCGGCCTTTGCGGCCAAGCCGGACATCGCCACCGCGGGGAAGGCCGCCGCAGCGACCACCACGCCGGCCAACAGGCCGCACACCAGCAGCGATGCGGCGTTGGTCAGCACATTGTGGTCACGTTTCCGCATCCAGGTCACCTCGACAGGGTACGCGAGTAGGGAATGAGGGGCGCTGGGGCGTTCTTTCCCCATTTCCTGCGCGCGCTGCCCTCGTTGTGCTAAACGCACGACCCCCGGTGCTTGGTTGCGTGTGACCTGGCGTGAGTCTCCTCCGATTGAAGAAGACCGCGCAGCGTTATCGCCGACCTCGACGGGGTAACCGGCGGGCGAAGGCCCGGGAAGCCGGGAGTGTCCGGAATGATGGATTTCGCCGACAACGTTGCGTAATCAGTCGACTACAGAGCATGATGGGGGCGGCGACAGCGCCACATGTCGTCCGTGCCGCCTTGGGGAAGGTGAGCCGGGCGATCGGGGGGAATTGCCGGCTGGCGTGCATCGACGAGGTCGGTAGGTACTGCAAGGGGGGACGTGTACTCATGGGCATGATCACTGACTGGCCGTCGCTGGCGGCGTGTCAGAACGGGGACCCGGACGCGTTGTTCGTACAGGGCGCCGAACAGAACGTGGCGAAGCGGATCTGCCGGAGCTGCCCAGTTCGGTACGAGTGCCTGGCCGACGCGCTGGACAACCGGATCGAGTTCGGTGTGTGGGGCGGCATGACCGAACGCGAACGGCGGGCGCTGCTGCGTCGACACCCGCAGGTGACGAGCTGGCGCAAGATGTTCGAGGCCGCGATGAAGAAGAACAGCAAGGAAAAGGCCGGAAAGGACAAGATCCTCGTCAGTGCGGCAAACTGACGACGGTCACGGCCGGCTGATCGCCGCGCCGATCGTCCGTAGCCCGTCGACGTCGTGCACGTCGGCGGGCTGCGCCGTCACCGACACCGCCGGCACCGCCGGGAACTCCTCGGTGAACCGCGCGGCGACCTGCTGCTCGCGTACCGCCTGACGGGCCAGCGCCGCGTGCGCCCGCAGCACATCGGCGGTGGCCTCGTGCCCACCGAGCTCGGCCAGCCGCTCGGCGGCGACCCGGCTCTGCTCGGCGTCCAGCTCCGGCACCGCGAGTCGGTGCACCCGGTTGAGCACCAGGCCGGCCAGCGGCATCCGCTCCTCCCGCAGGCGACCCGCGAAGTAGGCGGCCTCCCGGACCGCGTCCGGCTCCGGCGTCGCGACCAGCAGGAAGGCCGTCTCCCGTGCCTGCAGGATCCGGTACGTCTGCTCGGCCCGCTGGCGGAAACCGCCGAACATCGAGTCAAGTGCGGCCACGAAGCCGGACAGATCAGTGAGCAACTGCGCGCCGAGGACCTTCTGCACCACCTTCGAGAACATCCCGAACGAGGCGGTGACCAGGCTGAACATGCTCCGTCCGCCGCTGCGCGCCGGGGCCAGCAACAGTCGTAGCATCCGGCCGTCGAGGAAACGGGAGAGCCGGGCCGGGGCGTCCAGGAAATCCAGCGCCGAGCGGGACGGTGGGGTGTCCACCACGATCAGGTCCCACTCGCCCCGGGCGTGCAGTTGGCCGAGCTTCTCCATCGCCATGTATTCCTGCGTGCCGGCGAAGGTCGAACTCATCGCCTGGTAGAACGGGTTCGCGAAGATCTCCGCGGCCTTCGTCGGGTCGGTGTGCTGCAGCACCACGTCGTCGAAGGTGCGCTTCATGTCCAGCATCATGGCGTGCAGCTCGCCGCCGCTGCTCTCGACGTCGATCCCCTTGACCTGGCGGGGTGTGTTGTCCAGCTCGGTCAGGCCCAACGACTGGGCCAGCCGGCGGGCCGGGTCGATGGTGAGCACCACCGTGCGCCGGCCGTGGTGCTCGGCGGCCCGCAGCGCCAGCGCCGCGGCCGTGGTCGTCTTTCCCACCCCGCCGGCACCGCAGCACACGACGATCCGTACGCCGGGGTCGGCGAGAATCTGGTCGACGTCCAGCTGCGGCGCCGCGTCTTCGGAAGGCACCAATCGAGCGTATCGGGCCGCGTCGGTCCACGCGGCGGTGCTGCGCCCAGGTGTGAGTCAATCGGCGCGGACGAGGGCCTGGGCCAGCGTCGCGAGCCCCGCCCGGTCCACCCCGTCGGGCAGCAACGGCAGCTCGACCATCGGCAGCCCCAACTCCACCAGGTCGGCGCGGAGCGAATCCTCCAGTTCGCGCCGGATGAGCTGGTCACGCGCCTCGTCGTGCAAACCGGCCACGGTGTCCCGATCGGCCGGCAACCCCGCGGCGACCAGCCCACGCCTCAGCTCCGCGGCGGTGACCGCCGGACCGGCGGGCAGCGGCGGCCGGGTGCCGTTGACGATCACCTTTCCGGTGCCGAAGCCGAGGGCGGTCAGGTCGGCGATGGCGTCCACCGTCTCCTGTACCGGCATCTCCTCCAACAGCGTCACCACGTGGACCGCCGTCATCGGGGAGCGCAACAGCGCGGCGACCCCCTCGCTCTGGGTCTTGATCGGGCCCACCTTGGCCAGCCGGGCCGTTTCCGCCGTGACGTTGAGGAACCGACCGATCCGCCCGGTCGGCGGGGCGTCCAGCACCACCGCGTCGTACGCGCGCCGCTGCCCCGAGGCGCGGGTGGTGGCCTCCTTCACTTTGCCGGTGAGCAGCACGTCCCGCAGGCCGGGCGCGATGGTGGTGGCGAAGTCGATGGCACCGAGCTTGCGCAGCGCCCGACCCGCCGCGCCCAGCTTGTAGAACATGTCCAGGTATTCGAGCAGCGCCTCCTCGGCGTCCACCGCGAGGGCACGCACCTCACCGCCGTCCGGCGCTTCGGCGAGGTGCCGCTCCTCGTACGGCAGTGGGTCGATGCCGAAGAGTTGGGCGATGCCCTGGCGCCCCTCGACCTCGACAAGCAGGGTGCGCCGACCGCCGGCGGCGAGCGCGAGGGCCAGGGCCGCCGCCACGCTGGTCTTGCCGGTGCCACCCTTGCCGGTCACCACGTGGAGGCGGGCCGACCATCCGGTACCGGCCGGATCTGACGGCCGCTCAGCTGCACACACCCGTCGAGCCTATCCACGCCCGCCGGTCAGGCGACCTCGCAGACCCACCAACCCGTCTTCTGCACCACAGTGAAGCGCAGGTCCTGGTCGGCCACCTTCTCGTCGGCGGTGGTCATGGTGACCCGGGTGGAGACGGTGGCCCGGTCGCCGGTCTGGTTGTCCACCTTCGGGGTGGTCCACCTGAACCGGGGGTTCTGGTACTCGGACGCGTACTTCTGCACCTCGGCCACCTTGGCGGCGATCTTCCCGTCGTCGCGGGAGGCGGCGCACACGCGTTTGGCCGCCTTGGTCGCGTCGCGATCCTTGTAGACCGCGCTGAGGAACTCGTCGACGGCAACCGACGGCTCCTTGGCGCCCTCGCCGGTCTCGGCGTTGCGCAGGGTCAGGAACGCCAGCACGCCACCGCCCACGCAGAGCACCATGATCACGACGAGTGCGATCGCCGCGATCAGCAGGCCGCGCTTCTTCTTCGGCTCGGCCGTGCCGGGATAGGGCGGGTACGACGGTGGGGGTGCCGGGATGGCCGAGGGGCCGGGCGTGCCGGGTGGTGTCGGTGTCGCGGCCGGCGTGCCGGCAGCGTCAGCCCCACCTGTCGGCGCGGGGAAGGCCTGCTGGATGGGGATGGTCGGTTGGGCCGGGAGCGCCGCCGGTGCGGGCGGCGCGGGGAGCGCGAGCTGCCCGGACGGCGCGGCGGGGGCCGGTGCGGCGGGAGCGGCGGCGACGCCGGGCTGATCGGTGGGTTCCGGCTGGGCCGGCGGGAGGGCGGGTGGACCGGCCTGGTCGCCGCTTGGCGGTTGGGTCATCGTCTTCCCCCGGGGGTGCGGCGCCCGCCGCCACCCCTGGCGTCGAGCGTGATCGAGCGGGCTGCCGGGCGCTGCGCGACCGCCCGACCGGAAGGGTAGCGGTCGATGACGGCAGCGGTGTCGCCCGTGCCGCGTGGCTGTCCACCGATCCAGCCGGTGGGACCCTGCGCGCGGTGCGCCATCGGTTCTCTTACCTGCCGTGTGTCGCATATGTGACTGAAGATGACCATTCGGGCGCGTCCTGTTGGCGGGACTGCCGCCCCGGACCTACCTTTCGTCCCGGCGCGGGGGCCGGAACGGACGAATGGGTCCGGACCGGAAGAGCGATCCGAGCGGTACGACCGGAGGCAGTACATGCGCGACGTGGACAACATCCCTCGCACCCAGTTCCCGACAAACGAACGGCCGCGCCGGCCCGGGTCCATGTTCACGGCCGGCGGGCAGATCGGCGGCCAGCCGATCAACGAACGGTCGTACCGCCGGATGCCGGAGCAGGCGGAGACGGGCCACGCCGCCGAGCGGGCCCGCGACGACGACGAACCGGGCTTCGTCATCCATCTGCCGATCCGCGTGCCGAGTCTGGCGGCGGCGACCGTGCTGGCCGGCCGGGTCGCGGTGTCGCTGGGCTTCCTACCCGAGCTGGACGCGGGCGAGACCACCGTGTCCAACGCCGACGATCAGAACAACAGGCACCGGGTCTTCTGCGACCTGCTGCTGCCCGACCGGTCCCGCTGCCCCCAGGGGTACGAGCACGAAGGGCTCTGCGGGGAGGTGCCGGCCGCACCGGAGCAGCGTCCCGCGCCCCGTCCGGCCAGCGGACCGTAGGCTGTCCCTCGAACAATTCCGCACCGAGAGGGAGCCCTTCAGCGATGCAGAAGTGGGAATACTCCACGGTCCCGCTGCTGGTCCACGCGACCAAGCAGATCCTCGACAACTGGGGCGAGGACGGGTGGGAACTCGTCGCCGTGGTCCCGGGGCCGAACCCCGACCAGTTGGTCGCCTACCTGAAGCGGCCGAAGGCGTGAGCAACGGTCCGCACGCGAAGCTAGCCGAGCTGGGATTCGACCTGCCCGAGGTCGTGCCGCCGGTGGCCAGTTACGTGCCGGCGGTGCAGTCCGGGCAGCACGTGTACGTCTCCGGTCAGTTGCCGATCGCCGAGGGCAAGCTGCTCGCGACCGGCAAGGTCGGCGCCGGGATCTCCGCCGAGCAGGCGAAGGACCTGGCCCAGCGGTGCGCGCTCAACGCGCTGGCCGCCGTCGACTCGCTCGTCGGCCTGGAAAACGTGGTCAAGGTGGTCAAGGTGACCGGTTTCGTGGCCTCCGCGCCCGGCTTCACCGGTCAACCCGCTGTGGTCAACGGTGCCTCCGACCTCTTCGGCACCGTCTTCGGCGAGGCCGGCCGCCATGCCCGCAGCGCCGTAGGGGTGGCCGAGCTGCCCCTCGACGCCCCGGTGGAGATCGAACTGATCGTCGAGGTCGCCTGACGCCCTGCCACACCCCGCGATCCTGCGCGTCCGGCACGGAGAAAAGCCCTGAACGGTGACGAATCAGGGGCCGCGCGGGCAAGATCGCGGGGTGTGGCGGGCGGGGTCGTACGATCGCAGCCATGAGCGGGCACGTGACGGCGCCGGCGGCGGCGGTCGCCGACGAACTGCCGACCTGGGTGACACTGCTGCGTGCGCCGAACCCGGGGCCGATGACCCTCGACGGCACCAACACCTGGGTGCTGCGCGCCCCGGCAGCCGAATCCGCCATCGTGGTCGACCCGGGGCCGGCCGACGAGGGGCACCTGACCCGGATCGCCGAGCACTGCCCCGTCGGGCTGATCCTGATCACCCACGGCCACCCCGACCACACCGAGGGCGCGGCCCGGCTGAGTGAGCTGCTCGGCGGTGTCCACGTCCTCGCCGTCGACCCCGCGCACACCATCGGCGCCGAGCCGCTGACCGAGCCGGGCGAGCACTTCGGCGGCTTCGGCCTGGCGGTCCGTCTGCTGACCACACCGGGGCACACCGCCGACTCGGTCTGCTTCCTGGTTGAGCACGGCGACGAGCGGGTGGTGCTCACCGGTGACACCATCCTCGGCCGGGGCACCACCGTGGTCGCCCACCCGGACGGGCATCTCGGCGACTACCTGACCAGCCTGGAGCTGCTCTCCGCGTACCGGGGGATTCCGGCGCTGCCGGGGCACGGCCCGGCGCTTGCCGACTGCGCCGCCGCCGCCGACTTCTACCTCGCGCACCGCCGGGCCCGGCTGGACCAGGTCCGGGCCGCGGTCGCGGCCGGCGCCGCCACTCCCGCCGAGGTGGTCGCGGCGGTCTACGCGGACGTGGACCGTTCGCTCTGGTGGGCGGCTGAGTGGTCGGTCCGCGCGCAGTTGGAGTATCTGGGTGTCGGCACCGGGGAATCCGCGCCCGGGGTCAGTGGGTTGGAGCACATGTGACCTGCCCCGTGTGCGGAACCGTCGCCGTTCCCGGCGCGCGGTTCTGCCACAACTGCGGTGCCGCGCTGCCGGCCGCCGCCACGTTGCCGGCGGCCGAGCGCCGGGTGGTCACCGTGCTCTTCGGCGACCTCTCCGAGTTCACCTCCTGGTCGGAGGACCTCGACCCGGAACGCGTCGGCGCGGTCACCGACCGGGTGCTGGCCGCCCTCGCCGGTGCCGTGAAGACGTTCGGCGGGCACGTCGACAAGTTGACCGGCGACGGGATCATGGCGGTCTTCGGTGCGCCGGTGGCGCACGAGGACGACGCCGAACGTGCGGTCCGGGCCGCCCTGTCCATGCAGCGGGCCGTCCGCCGGGTGCTCGACGACGAGCGGGGCGGCGGCGCGCCGCTCGGGCTGCGGGTCGGGCTGAACACCGGCGACGTCATCGCGGGCATCCAGGCCGCCATCGAGTACACGGTCATCGGCGATACGGTGAACACCGCCGCCCGGCTGGCCGACGCCGCAGCGGTCGGCGCGGTCTACGCCGGCGGGCGCACCGCCGCCGCCACCCGGCACGTCTCCTCCTGGCGGGCACTGCGCCCGCTGCGGCTCAAGGGCAAGCGTGAACCGGTCGAGGCGTACGAGCTGCTGGGTCTGCTGGACGCGCCCGGCACCCGCTCGGGGCTCGGCGACGAGGCGCCGTACGTCGGCCGGGAAACGGAGATCGGCCGGATCGCCGGCCGGCTCGCCGAGGTGATCGACCAGGGTGACCCGCGGGTGCTGCTGATGACCGCCGAGGCGGGCATCGGCAAGTCCCGGTTCGCCGCGGAGGTGGAGCGCCTCGCCGCCGGGTACGACGTGGGTGCCGGCCGGTATGCGGCGCACACGGGCGCCCGGGTGCTCTCGGTGCGCTGCGCCGCGTTCGGTGAGCGCCGCCGGCTCGCGCCCCTCGCCGACCTGGTGCGGGCCGCCGTCGGCCTGCCCAGTGACGCCTCCACCGCGCTGACCCGACCGGCGGTCGAGGAGAGGCTGCGGCGGCTCGGTCAGCGGCTCGCCCGCGCAGGTGGTGAGACCCCGCCGATCGCCACCGAGCAGTTGCTCGCCCTGCTCGGGTACGCGGAACTGTCGGCAAAGGGCGGCACCGACACCGGCGAGTGGAGCGGGTCGGGCACCCCGGCAGCGGATGCCGAGGTGGTGCCGAACGCGGTCGCCGACCTGCTCAGTGGGCTCGCCTCGGAGGCGCCGCTGGTGATCGTGGTGGACGACCTGCACGACGCCACCACCGAGACGATCGGTGCCCTCGGGCTGACCCTGTCCCGGCTCACCGGCCCGGTACTGGTGCTGCTGCTCGGTCGCCCCGAGCTGGTGCGTACCGCCGGCGCGCTGACCCGGGTCGCGGACGCCGAGGTGCACTCCCTGCCGCCGCTGCGTGGCGCCGACGCGGCGCGGCTGCTCACCAGCTACCTCGGTGGCGGCAAGTTGCCACCGGCCGACGCGGACCGGCTGCTCGCCACCGCGCAGGGCAACCCCTTCTACCTGGCCGAGTTGGTCACCCTGCTCATCGAGCGCGGGGCGCTCACCACGGAAACCGCGCGCGGTGCCCGCGCCGGGAAGGAACGGCCCGGTTCCGGCGAGCGGGACCAGAGCCCCTCGGTCGGCTGGCGGTTGGTGCCCGGTTCGCTGGGCAGCCGGCTGCTCTCCCGCGACCTCGCCGCCGTGCTCGCCGCCCGGATCGACGCGCTGCCGCCGGACGCCCGCTCGGTGCTGCGCGACGCCGCGGTGATCGGTGACACGGTGCCGATCGGTGCGCTGGAGGCGATGCGCGAGCAGCGCGCCGGCCGCGACGGCCGGCCGTCGGCAGTGGTCGCCGTGGAACTCGACCGAGCCGTCGAGGAGCTGCTGCAACGCCGGATGCTGCACCGCTCCCGGGTCGGCTACTCGTTCGCGACCCCGCTGATGCGGGAGGCCGCGTACGCCGGGGTGAGCAAGGCGGAGCTGGCCGAGCGGCACGCCGCGTTGGCCCGCTGGGCGGCACCGGCGGACGACAGCGCGGTCAGCACGGTGGGCGGGTTCACCGACGAGGCCCGCGACGACTTTGTGGCGACGCACGTCGAGCGGGCCGCGACGCTCGCCGACGCGGTGAAGCTGCGCCCGGACGCGCCGGCCCGCGCGGTGGTGCCGCTCGGCGTCGCCGCGCTCGGCCGGGCCGCCCGCCGGTCGCTGTCCGCCGGTGAGCCGATGCTGGCCGTCGAGTACGCCGAACGCGCCACCGAACTGGCCCGCGACGGGGTGCCGGCGACCGATCGGGTGGTGCACGCGCGGGCGCTGCTCCAGGTCGGTCGGGTCGCCGACGCGCTGGCGTACGCGGAGAAGATCGCCGCGAACGCGGGGGACGAGGCCACCCGGGTCGGTGCCCTGCTGCTCGCCGGGCAGGCCCAGGAGACCCTCGGTGATCAGGGTAGGGCGATGACCGCCTGGCACGAGGCGTTGCAGGTCGCCACGGCCGGTGGGCTGCCCGTGCAGCGGGCGACGGCGATGCGCCGGCTCGGCATGGCCGACTTCGTGGCTGGTCGGCTGAGCCAGGCGAGCAGCCGGTTGGCTGCCGCGTACCAGGTCAGCCTCGGTGCGCAGGACCGGCGGGGGCAGGCCTGGTCGCTACAGAACCTGGCCTGGGTGACCACCACCCGGGGTGACTTCGCCGGCACCGACGCGGTCCTCGGCCGGGCCGCCCGGCTCTTCGCCGAGCTGAAGGACCCGTACGGGCGGGCCTGGCTGCGCGGCACCACGGCGTTCGCCCGGCTGCTCGCCGGCCGGCTGCGCGAGGCGTGTCGGATGGCGCGGGTGTTCCTGCCCTTCGGCGAGCGGGTCGGTGAGGCGTGGGCGGTGGGCACGCTCCGTGCGGTGGCGGCGTTCGCCACGGCCGAGCTGGGCGACCTGGCCGAGGCGGACCGGGAGGCCCGGCGGGCGTACCGGGAGTTCGCCGCCGCCTCCGACGACTGGGGGCGCGGGTTCGCGCTTGTGGTCCGGGCGGTGGTGGCGCGTGGGCTGGGCGAGCCGGAGCACGCGGCGGACCTGCTCACCGACGCTTTGGCGTACGCCGAGCGCACCTCGCACCCGCTGCTCACCGGGATGGCCGGCACGCTGCGCGGCTTCGTGGCGTTGGACATGGGCGACTGCGAGACCGCCGAGCGGGTGGCCCGCGCGGTGCTGACCGCAGTGGAGCCGCACAACCCGCAGGCCCCGGCCCAGGTGGCGCCGCGGGTGCTGCTGGCGACGGCCCGGCTGGCCGCCGGTGACTCGGCGACCGCGGTCGGGCTGCTCGCCCCGGTGGCGACGGCCGCGGCGAACGCACCCTCACTGCTCTTCTCCCGCCGCCAGACGATGGCCCAGTACGCGGCGGCGCTGCTCGCGCACGGTCAGCGGGAGCAGGCGTTGGACTGGGCCCGGCGGGCGGTCACCGCTCCGGCCGAGGACGTGCGCAGCCAGGTGATCGCGGCCGGTGTGCTGGCCGAGGCGCTGGCCGCCTGCGGTCACCCGGCGGAGGCCCGGTCCTGTGCGGACGAGGCGGTCCGCCTGGCGTACGCGACCGAGCAACGCAGCGAACGCGCCGCCGCCAACGCCCTCCGCGCCCGCCTGACCACCCCCGCCTGACGCGTGGTGACGCCTCCCTGACGGAAGTCGTTTGAGCGACGGGATAGGGGAGTTTTTGCCGGTTCTGGGGATGTGGCGGTCGGGGTGAGGGGCTAGCGTGTCACCACCGTGTGCCGGTCCACAGTGGTGACCGTCGCCGTGCCTGGGGAGGCCCTTCATGAAGCTGCCGCGTTCCATCGCGGGCTGGACCATCGCGGTCTTCGGCGTGTTGGCGCTGGTGATGGGCGCGGTCGGGCTGCTCTGGCCGGAGGGGCAGTTGCGCATGCTCGGCTTCGAGGTGCCGGAGACGCGTGCCGTCGGTGACCACACCGGCACGTTCCTGTTGGCGTCCTCGATGGCGGCGTTCAACATGGGCGTCTACTACCTGCTCGCCACGATCACCGAGTGGCGGGTGTTCTACCGGTTCACAGTGGTCTTCCGGCTCGTCACGTTCACCGTGTTCACCATCGCGGTGCTCTCCGACATCGCCCCGGGTCGGTTCTTCGGGGTGGCGGCCTGGGAGGGTCTGGGGGCCGTGGCGACCGCCGTCGGCCTGCGCCTGGACGCCCGCAGGGGAGCGTCGGCCGGTGGAGTTGCCTCGTCGGACGGTGCCGGGGCGGTCGCGCCCGCCGAGGAGCGTACCGGTCCGGCCGGTGCCGCTCCGGCGGACACGGTGCGCTGAGCCGCCGGCCGGGTTGGGTATTTTCGAGCGGTGACCGACACCCCGACCGGCGGCCCGCCGGTGCCGATCGTGCCTGGTCTGACTGATTTGCGGGTCTTTGCCCGGGGTGGGTACGCGACCGTCTACCAGGCCACCCAGATCTCGGTGGGTCGCGAGGTCGCCGTCAAGGTGGAGAACCGGACCCTGGACAGCGAGCGGGACCAGGCCCGTTTCCTGCGCGAGGCGCGGGCGGCCGGCCGGATGTCGTCCCACCCGCACGTGGTGGACCTCTTCGACGTCGGGGTCACCGTCGACCAACACCCCTACCTGATCATGGAGCTCTGCGACGGCTCGTACGCCGAACGGATGCGGACCTCGCCCCTCGACCCGGTGGAGGCCCGCGACCTCGGCATCAAGATTGCCGACGCGCTCGCCCACTCGCACGCGGCCGGGGTGCTGCACCGGGACGTGAAACCGGCCAACATCCTCCACTCGGCCTTCAACTCGGCGGTGCTCGCCGACTTCGGGCTGGCCGTGCTCGCCGAGCACCGGGACGCCTCGGTCACCCTGGAGGTGCTCACCCCGGCGTACGCGCCGCCGGAGATGTTCAGCCACAGCCCGCCGTCACCGGCCGTCGACGTGTACGCGCTCTGCGCCACCCTCTACGCGGTGATGCACGGTCGTCCGCCCCGCTGGCAGTCCGAGCGCAACCCCAGCCTCGTCACCGTCCTGGAGATGTTCAACCAGCCGCTCCCCGCCCTGCCCGGCGTCCCGGACGAGCTGATCGACGTGCTGCGCGCCGGCATGGCAAACGACCCGGCCGAGCGTCCCACCGCCCTCGAACTGCACGACCTGCTCGCCAGCCTGCCACTCGGTTCACCGTCGGCCCCGGTCAGCGGCGCCCCGGTCAGCGGCGGCGCGACCCGCCCCGGCCCGTACGTGTCCGGTCAGCCGGCGCCCCGGCCGCCCGTCGAGGACACCCAGCACGTCGTCCCCGCCGTCCGGCGCTGGCGGCGCTGGTTCCTGGGCGGTGCCGGGGTGCTCGCGCTCGCCGGCTCCGCGACCGCCGGGGCGTGGTTCGCCGACCGGGCGGCACCGCCGACCCCGAACTCGACTGTCACCCAGGTCGCCGCACCGGCGACCGGGCCGCTGCCCGGGTGCACGACAGGCGCCGGCACGCCCACCGCCCTGCCCGAGGGAGCCCGGTGCCTGCCCGAGCTGGAATGCTTCGGCCCGATGCGGATCCGCGGCGACCGCGCCGAGGCGGTCCGGCTGTCCTGCACCGGCCGGCACACCTGGGAGACGTACGCCGAGGGCATCCTGCCGGTGTCGCTGGTCGGGGCCGACTACGACGACGTGGTCGCCGCCGCCCAGGTGCAACAGGTGTGCAGCGCCACGACGTTCCGGTTGACCACCGGGATCGCCGAGCCGAGCGGCTGGCACCTGGAGGTGCTCCCGCCGGTCGACGGGAGCATCGACCGGACCTACCGGTGCCTGGCCGGGCGGGGCGTGGACGCGCTCACCGCGCCCACCCTCACCGGCCGCTGATCCCGTCCGACCCGCGTCGCCGGTCCCGCACCGCCCGCAGGGCGTCCCGACTGTCCAGGGCGTCGAGGGTGTCCGCGTCGATCCCGTACGGCATCAGCTCGGCCGGCCCGGTGTTCGCCGGCCGGTCCTCCGGCTCCGGGTCGTCGGCCTGGCGGGCGGCGGAGAAGGCGACCCCGGCCACCATGGACAGCAGGACGCAGAGCAGGGCGAGAACCACGCCGACAAGGTCCTGTCGGCGCCAGACGACCAGCAGGGCCAGTGGCACGAGCGCTCCGAGTGCCGCGAGCACCGCCACCGTCCGCGCATCGGGCCTGGACAATCGACTCATTCGTCCAGCATGTCGTGACATCGGCGGCTGTCAACCGCTGATCGGGTCGCCCCGCCGATCGGCACCGGCCGAGCGGTCGGTCCGACGTGTCCGGTTGGCGTCGCTACGGACGGGCCTGCGCTCGCTACCCTGAGTGTTCCGCAGGCCGGTCCGTCAGCGAGGTCATCACATGAACGTGCGCAGCACCCGGTCCCGGCTCCGTTCGGTCGCGACGACACTGGCCGTCGCCCTCACCCTCACCCTGGCCGCCGCCGCCGGCTGCGACAGCCGGCAGGAGCCCGAGCTGCCGTCCGTGCAGCAGAAGATCCGTGAGTCGCACATCTACCGGCAGGCACAGTTGCGCATCGGCGTCGCCACCAAGGAACCGCTGATGGGCGACCTGCGCAACGGCCAGCACGTCGGCTTCGACGTCGAGATCGGCAGGTACATCGCTGCCTCCCTGGGCTACGAGGGGGACCAGCGGTTGGAGTTCGTGTCGGTGGCGACCGAAAACCGGATCCCGGCGTTGCAGGGCGGCACCGTCGACCTCGTGGTGTCCAGCTTCTCGATGACCGAGGAGCGCGAAAAGCTCGTCAGCTTCGCCGGGCCGTACTTCGTCACCACGCAGGAGGTGTTGGTGCCGGTCCGCCTCAAGGACCGGATCCGCACCATCGAGGACCTGCGCGACCCCGCCTTCAAGGTCTGCACCAGCGGCGGGTCCACCACCGAGGCCGAGCTGGAGAAACACGGGGTCAGGACATTCGTGGTGAAGGACGTCGGGGACTGCGTCGACGGCATCCGGGGCGGCCGGTACGACGCGGTCAGCTCGGACGAGACGATCCTCGCCGGGTTCCTGGCGACCTATCCCAAGGAGTTCGAGGTCGTGGACATGCCCTTCGGCACCAGCGAACTGCTGGGCATCGGCGTGCCGATCGGCGACCCCGCGCTGCGCGACCTGGTCGCGTTCTTCCTGCAAAAGAGCTACGAGCAGGGCCGCAACGGGCAAACGAGCCCCTGGCAGAGCGCCTACAACCGCACCCTGGGCCCCTGGTTGAAGGTCGAGAAACGCCAGCCTCAACCGCTGCAGGTGCCGAAGCTCGTCGACTTCGACGACAAGGCGCCGTCGACGTGAGCACGGCGCCGACCGCAACCGGCGCCGACGGTCCGGTTCCGCCACCCCGGACGTCCGCGCCGGACCGCGTCGCCTCACCGGCCCCCGACGGTACGACCGCAGCCGAACCTTCTGCCGGCACGGCGGACCGGGTCGACTGGCCGGTCGGCGTGCCGGTCGCCGAACCAGCCGACCCGGTCGTCGCCGACGTCGAGCCGGGGCGGATCCGTTGGGACCCGGCGGAGCGGCGCGCCCGTGCCAGCCAGTCCTTCTGGACGGCGCTGGTGGGCGTACCGGCGATCTTCTCGGTGCTCCGCCTCGGGGTGGAGGCGGGCGGCGAACTTCAGACCACACTGCTGCTGGTGGCGAACGTCGGCCCGGTCAACCTGCTCGCCGGCTTCCTGACCACGGCGGCCCGGCTGCTCTCCACCGGAATGGTCGCCGTCTTCGCGCTCGGGGCGGTGCTGGCCGTCGGCGCGGACCGGCTGCCACCGGGGACCCGCCGTCGTCCGCTCTTCGCCCGCTGGGCCGACCTCACCCCGGCCTGGGTGGTGCTTGCGAGTTTCCTGCTCGCCCTGATCACCTGGCCGCTGCTCTACCTGCCGCTGCTGCTGCCGGCGTTCGCGGCGGCGTTCCAGTTGCGCCCCGGGCGACTGCACGAACGGGTGGTGCCACGACTGCTCATGATCGTCGCGCTGCTCGCCGGGTACGGCTGGCTGCTGTTGCCGACGCTGCGGGACGCCGGAAAGCAGGGCGAGCTGTTGGTGTTGGCGCTGCTCGCGGTGCCGCCGCTGCTGGCTCTCTTCATCGCGGGGCCGTTGCCCGGCCTGGTGATCCGGCCGCTGGCGTCGGTGACCGAGGTGGCGATGCTCGCCATGCTGCTCTGGGCCGCGGTGCCGGTGATCAGCACACCGGTGTTGCCGCTGACCGTCACGACCGTGGGCGCGGAGAACGGACCCACCGAGGACGTACGCGGGCACGTGATCACCACCGACGACGTCAACGTGGTGATCCTGCAGGAGCGCGGTGGTGTGCGGTACGTGCCTGTCGATCTGGTCCGCGCGCAGGTGCTCTGCCCGAGCGAGGAGGAGTTGCCCCGGTACCAGTTGCGCGTCCGCGACTTCCACGTCGAGGACTCCCTGCTGGAGGGCATGGGTCGCCGGGTTCGCCCGGTCCACCGCATCGACGCCGCCTGCCGGATCCCCGGCTGAACCCGCGGCGGTGGCGCGCGGTGTGGTCCGTCGGCGCGGCGGCGGTTCGTCGGCGCCGGGCTCACCGCTCCGATCAGCGCGGTGAGCGTGCCGTCGCGTCTGCTGCGTCGGCCAGTTCGTCGGCGACCTGCGGGTTCGTCGAGTTGATGGCGGCGGTCCACAGCACGTCGGTGGGCGTCGCGCCGGCCAGCCAGCGCCGCATCGACTCCTGCGCCCCGTCGGGCAGGGGACCCTGGTGCGACCAGCCTTGAACGACCGTGGCCAGGTGCCGGGCGCTGTGCTCGCCCGGCACGGCCGCGAACTCCGCCAGGTACGGCCCGAGGTCGATCTCCAGCCCGGCGACCGCCTCCAGCAGGTCCCAGGCCGAGGTGGTGGACGGGAACTCCAGGAGGGTCCGGTGCCACCAGCCGAGGAGGAACCGCTCGACGGCCGCCCGCTCGTCTGCCGACCAGCCGTGCCACTGGTCCCGCATCCGAGCGGTGACGGCCTCCGGCGGCAGGTACGAGATCTCGCCACGGGCGAACGCCTCGAGCAGCCGGGGCAGCAGGTGCGGCACCTCGGTCCCGTCCCCCCAGGTGCCCTCGTTCGCCAGGTAGGCCTCGAGTTGGTCGATGGTCAGCTCCCGCAGCGGGGTGCGGGCGAAGAGGGCCAGGTCCGCCGGCTCCACGCAGTGCGGGCAGGCCTCCATGTCGGCGGGCATCGGGTGGTCGGCGAAAGCGGCGTAGAGCGCATCCACCAGCAGGTCGAACTCGACGTCGTTGCGCACCCGCTCAGTATTTCCGACCAAGCGCCCACACGGTGCCCGCATATACAGTCTGACTGTATATGCTGCGTCGATGGCGAACGCTTCCCTGCACGAATCGACCTATCTGATCCTCACTGCGCTCGTCGAGGCCCCACGGCACGGATACGCCGTCCTCGACGAGGTCCGCCGGATCTCCGACGGGCGCGTCGACCTGCGCGCCGGCACCCTCTACGCGGCGCTGGACCGGCTGCGTACCGAGGGCCTCATCGACGTTGAACGCGAGGAGCAGGTGCAGTCCAGGTTGCGCCGGTACTACCGACTCACCGCCGCTGGGGTGCAACGCCTGGCCGAGGAGTCGGCACGCCTGCGGAGCAACGCCGACGCGGCGAGCGTGCGGCTGCGCCGTGCCGGCCTCATCGTCGAAGGCGGTGCCGCGTGACGTTGCACCAGGTCTACCGGTGGCTGCTGGCCTGCTATCCCCGCGCGTACCGGCGGCAGTACGAGGACGAGTTGATCGGGGTGTTGCTGGACGACGCCGCGCCGGGCCAGCGCAGGCCCTCGGCACGAGATGTGTCCGCCCTGCTCGGTGGGGCGGTTCGGGCGCACGTACGGCAGGTCGGCGCCCGATTCTCGGTCGACACGTGGCGGGACGCGGCGCAGGTGCTGGGCCTGATCGCCGCGCTGCTGTTGTTCGTGCGCTCCGCGCGCGTTCCGGTGCTGCACCTCAGCATGTTCGCGCAGAGCTATCCGGACGGGATCGGTGAGGAGTTCGCCCTCTGGCCGGGTGGTCTCGGGGCGGCGCTGTGGCTCGTCGTGGCGGTGTTCACCGTATCCGCGTGGGGCCGGGCGGCGGCCGCCATCGCCGTCGGCGGCGTGGCGTTCGAGGTGGTACGGGTCGCCGAGGCCTACGGGCAGTATTCGACGGTCTTCGACATCTGGCCCGTCGTGCTCGCCGCGATGATCCCGCTTGCCCTCGCCCTCCGCGCTCCCCGTTCCGTAACGGCTGTCCTCGCGCGCTGGCGGCTCGGCACACTCGCGGCGGCGACGGTGGTCAGCGTCGGCGCTCCGAGCGTCACCCTGCTGACCCCCGTGGACAGCTCGGCGTCGCCCATCTACGGCACCTGGATGTTCACCTCCGGCGTCGACCGGGCCGAGGCGATCCTGCTGACCGCGGGATACCTGATCTTCGCCCTTGTCGTCCTGTCGACGTCGACGGCGCTCCGGCTGCGCCTGCTCGCGCTCGTCGTCCCGGTGGGCGTCACGCTGCTGCTCACCCGGGTGGGGCTCGGGACCCCCGGGACGTTCCTGGAGCGCTCCAGCCACGACGGCGTCCTCGACGCGCTCACCTGGGCGCAGTGGTCGACGTTGGTGCTGGCACCCGTGTTGCTCTTCGCGCTGGCCGTGGCCATCCTGCACCGCCACGAGCGCCCGGGGACGTCCGAAGCGTAGGCGGACCGCGGACCGCAGGTGATCGACTCGGTTCTCGTGAAGTCGGGGCGTCGATGGGCCTTCGACACCCCGGGTTCAAGGAAACCGAGTCGATCACCGGCCCGGCCCGGCCCGGACGGCCGGGCGGGCCGGGCGGGCCGGCTCAGTAGGACTTGTCCTGGCCGAGGACGTGTTGGGCCACGAAGTTGAGGATCATCTCTCGGCTGACCGGGGCGATCCGGCCGGCCCGCACCGCACCGAGCAGGGTCGCCACCCCGTACTCGGTGGTCATGCCGGCCCCACCGAGCACCTGGACGGCGGTGTCGACGGCGAGCGCGGCGGCCTCCCCGGCCGCGTACTTGGCCATGTTGCCGGACACCCCGGCCTCCAGGTCGCGGCCCGCGTCGTACAGGGTGGCGGCCTTCTGGATCATGAGGCGGGCCAACTCCACCTGCACCGCCGCGTGTGCCAGCGGATGGGACACGCCCTGGTGTGAGCCGATGCTCCGGCCGCCCCAGACCTTGCGCGTGGCGGTGTACTCGCTGGCCCGCTCGATGGCGTACCGGCCGGTGCCGGCACCCATCGCGGCCACCGTGATCCGCTCCGGGTTGAGCCCGGCGAAGAGCGCCGGCAGGCCGGCGTCCAGCGACTCACCGAGCAGCGCGTCGGCGGGGAGCCGCACGTCGTCCAGGTAGAGCAGGAACTGGTTCTCCGGGGACACGATCTCCATGTCCAGTTTGGAGCGGGTCAGCCCGGCCGCGTCGGTCGGCACGAGGAACAGCGCCGGCTTGAGTTTGCCGGTGGAGGAATCCTCGGTGCGGGCCACGACCAGGACGTGGTCGGCCTCGTCGACCCCGGAGATGTAGCACTTGCGGCCGTTGAGCAGCCACCCGTCGCCGTCGCGGCGGGCCACAGTGCCGAGCCGGTGGAAGTTGGAACCGGCCTCCGGTTCGGTGATCGCGAAGACGATCTTCTGGGAGCCGTCGGCGAGGCCGGGCAGGTGCCGCTTGCGTTGCTCCTCGGTGCCGTGCCGGTTGAGTACGGTGGCCGCGATCGCGGGAGAGACCACAAGCAGCAGCAGCGGGCAGCCGGAGGCGGCCAACTCCTCGCAGACGATGGCCAGCTCGGTGATGCCGCCGCCGCCACCGCCGTACTCGGTGGGGATGTTGACCCCCAGGTAGCCGAGCCGTCCCGCCTCGGCCCACAGCTCGGTGGTGTGCTCGCCGGCCTTCGCCTTCTCGACGAAGTAGCCGTGGCCGTAGCGGCGGCCCAACGCCCGCACGGCGTCGCGCAACTGGTCCTGCTCGGGGGTGAGGTCGAAGGTCATGAAGGGGTCCTCCTCTTCAGTTGTCGATGACGGCAAGCACGGCGCCGGTGCGCACCTGACCGCCGGCCGGCACCGGCAACTCGGCGACCACGCCGTCGGTCGGGGCGAGCACGGGATGTTCCAGCTTCATCGCTTCCAGCGTGAGCAGTGGTTCGCCGGCCACGACCCGTTGGCCGACCTCGACGTGCACCCGGATCACCGCACCGGGCAACGGCGCGAGCAGCGACCCGGCGGCCACCTCCGCCGTGGGCAGGGGGAGACGCGGCAGCTCGACCAGGCTCGCCGCCCCGTCCGGGCCGTCCACGAAGACCGCCGACCCCACCCGGTGTACGCGGTACGCGCACCGCACCCCGTCGACGTCGAGCACCACCCGCTCCGGGGTGGCCTCGACAAGCGCCACGGCCGGCCGGCCGGTGGCGGGGTCGCCGCCGTCGGGGTCGGTGGCGCTGTCGGCGGACCACTCGGCGAGCCCGCCCACGCGGTCCAGCCGGTAGCGGACCTCGACCTCGCCGTCCGGGCCGCCGAACCGGGTGACCTGCGGGACGGCCGGCACGTTGCGCCAGCCCGACGGCAACCCGGCCAGCACCTTCGCGTCGGCGCGGCGGCCGGCGGCCGAGGCAAGTGCCGCGGCGAGCGCCGACAGCGGGAGCCGGTCGGCGGGAAGCAGCGGGGCGAAGACCTCCGCATGCCGGTCCAGGAACCCGGTGTCGATCTCCACGGCGGCGAAGGCGGGGCTGCGCAGCACCCGGACCAGCAGGTCCCGGTTGGTGGTCACCCCGTGCAACTCGGCCCGAGCCAGCGCGGTGGACAGCAGCCGGGTCGCCTCCGCACGAGTACGGCCCCAGGCGATCAGCTTCGCCAGCATCGAGTCGTAGTGCACGCCGACCACCGAACCGGCCACCACCCCCGAGTCGAGCCGCAGACCCGGCCCGGCCAGCCCACCGAACTCGGCTGCCACCGCGGGGACCGCGAACCGGTGCAGGGTCCCGGTGGCCGGCCGCCAACCCGCCGCCGCGTCCTCGGCACACAGGCGCACCTCGACCGCGTGCCCGGTGCCGACCGGCAGGGTCGCCGGCAGCGGCGCACCCTCGGCCACGAGCAGTTGCAACCCCACCAGGTCCAGGCCGGTGCACAGCTCGGTGACCGGGTGTTCCACCTGAAGGCGGGTGTTCATCTCCAGGAAGAAGAACTCGCCGCCCGGGGCGAGCAGGAACTCCACAGTGCCCGCGCCCAGGTAGTCGACAGCGCGACCGGCGGCCACCGCCGCCTCGTGCAACGCCGTCCGCACCCGCTCCGGAACGACAGCCGGCGCCTCCTCGACGATCTTTTGATGCCGGCGTTGGATCGAGCACTCCCGGTCGCCGAGAGCCACCACCCGGCCGTGGGCGTCCCCGAAGATCTGCACCTCGACGTGCCGGCCGCGCTCGACGTACCGCTCGATGAAGACCGAGCCGTCGCCGAACGCGGCAGCCGCCTCGCGGCGCGCGGACGCGACAGCCCCGGCCAGCTCGTCGGCGTCCCGGACGATCCGCATCCCCCGCCCGCCACCACCGGCGGACGCCTTCACCAGGACCGGAAAGTCGCTCACCGCGGCGGTGTCGGTCCAACTGGGCAGCATCGGCACACCAGCCTCGGCGAGCAGACCCTTCGCGGCGAGCTTGTCGCCCATCACGGCGATCACCTTGGCCGGCGGGCCGACCCAGGTCAGCCCGGCGTCGGTCACCGCCGCCGCGAACTCGGCGTTCTCGGCCAGGAAGCCGTACCCCGGGTGGACGGCGTCCGCGCCGCACCGCCGGGCCGCGTCCAGGATCAGTTCGACCCGCAGGTACGTCTCGGCGGGCGTGTCCCCGGGTAGCCGGACCGCCCGGTCGGCCTCGGCGACGAACGGCGCGTCGGCGTCCGCGTCCGAGTGGACGGCCACCGTCTCCACGCCGAGCGCCCGGCAGGACGCGAAGACCCGGCGGGCGATCTCGCCCCGATTGGCGACGAGCAATCTGGTGATCATCGTTGGCTTCGCCCCCTACATCCGGAAGACGCCGAAACCGTCGGCGCCCTTCACCGGTCCGTTGTGGATCGCCGAGAGGCAGAGCCCGAGGACGGTACGCGTGTCCCGCGGGTCGATCACCCCGTCGTCGTAGAGCCGGCCGGAGAGGAAGAGCGCGCCCGACTGCGACTCGATCTGCTGCTCGACCATCATCCGCATGGCGGTGTCGGACTCCTCGTCGAAGGAGCGTCCCCGAGCGGCGGCGGCCTGCCGGGCCACGATGGACAGCACACCGGCGAGCTGAGCTGGGCCCATCACCGCCGACTTCGCGTTCGGCCAGGTGAACAGGAACCTCGGCTCGTACGCCCGGCCGCACATGCCGTAGTTGCCGGCCCCGTACGAGGCGCCCAGGTTCACCGTCAGGTGCGGCACCGTCGAGTTGGACACCGCATTGATCATCAGCGCGCCGTGCTTGATGATGCCGCGCTGCTCGTACTCGGTGCCCACCATGTAGCCGGTGGTGTTCTGGAGGAAGATCAACGGGGTGTCCGAGGCGTTCGCGAGCTGGATGAACTGGGCCGCCTTCTGCGCCTCAGCGCTGAACAGCACCCCCCGGGCGTTCGCCAGCACGCCCACCGGGTACCCGTGCAGCTCGCCCCAGCCGGTGACCAGCGCGTCCCCGTACGCCGGCT
Organism: Micromonospora sp. NPDC023888; assembly: GCF_040639415.1. Taxonomy (NCBI): domain Bacteria; kingdom Bacillati; phylum Actinomycetota; class Actinomycetes; order Micromonosporales; family Micromonosporaceae; genus Micromonospora; species Micromonospora sp. NPDC023888. The sequence continues at coordinate 96,805 of NZ_JBEZZW010000004.1, forward strand.
TGAACTCGTCGAAGTCGCTGCCGTCCAGGATCCGCGCCAGCACCTCGCGCGGATCGAACGGCACCTTCAGGTCGGCACTGGTGATGCCGAGCAGCTCCTCCGGGTCGTACTTCGGCGGCTGCGGCACCGCCGTCCGCGGCGACGGGCCGTGCTTGCGCCAGTTCAGCCGGCGGACGCACTGCCGGGCCAGCCGGATGCCGTCCCGCTCGTCGGCGGCCAGGTAGTCGGCCAGCCCGGACGTGCCCGCGTGCATCGCCGCCCCGCCCAGCGACTCGTCGTCGGTCACCTCGCCGGTCGCCATCTTCACGAGCGGCGGCCCGGCCAGGTAGACCTGCGACCGGTCCCGAATCATGATCACGTGGTCGGACATGCCCGGCACGTACGCGCCACCGGCCGTGGCGTTGCCGAAGACCACGCTGACCGTGGGGATGCCCGCCGCCGAGAGCCGGGTCAGGTCGCGGAACACCCGACCGCCCGGGATGAAGATCTCCGCCTGGGTGGGCAGGTCCGCTCCGGCCGACTCGACCAGGTTGACCATGGGCAGCCGGTTGGACATTGCGATCTCACCGGCCCGCCGGGTCTTGGCGAGCGACCACGGGTTGACCGCGCCGCCACGTACCGTCGGGTCGTTGGCGACGATCAGGCACTCCACGCCCTCGACCACACCGATGCCGGTGACCACGCTGGCCCCGACCGGGAAGTCGGTGCCGTACGCGGCGACCGGTGACAGCTCCAGGAACGGGCTGTCCGCGTCCACCAGCAGCTCGATCCGCTCCCGGGGGAGCAGTTTGCCGCGGGCGTGGTGCCGGGACACGTACTTCTCGCCGCCGCCCGCCCGCGCCTGGTCAAGCGCGGCGTCCAGCTCGGCCAGCCGCTCCAGCAGCGCCGCCCGGTTCGCCAGGTACGAGGGCGCGGCCGGGTCGACCACGCTGTGCAGGATGCTCACAGGCCCATGCCCTTCGCGATGATCTCGTTCATGATCTCGGTGGTGCCGCCGCCGATGCCGAGGATCCGGGCATCGCGGTAGTGCCGCTCCACCTCGGCGTCGCGCAGGTAGCCGAAGCCGCCGTGCAGTTGCAACGCCTGGTCGACGACGTGGTCGCAGGCGGCCACCGCCACGTTCTTCGCCATCGCCACCTCGGTCACCACCGGCTCGCCCGCAGCCACCCGGGCGGCCACCTCGTGCACGTACGACCGGGCCGCCTCGGCCCGCGTGTGCATCTCGGCTAACCGGTGCCGGATGAGCTGCCGGCTGGCCAGCGGACGCCCGAAGGTCTCCCGGTTGCGGCACCAGCGCGTCGCCAGCTCGACGCAGCGCTGCGCTGTCGCGTACGCCTGGGTCGCCAGTGACAGCCGCTCCGCCGCGAAGTGCTGCATGATCGCGAGGAAGCCGGTGTTCTCCGCGCCGATCCGGTTGGCGACCGGCACCCGCACGTCCGCGAAGGACAACTCGGCGGTGTCCGAGCAGTGCCAGCCCAGCTTCTCCAACCGGCGTCCCACTGTGAACCCGGGTGTCCCCTTGTCGATGACCAGCAGGGTGAGTTCACCGCTGCCGGGAAAGTCCGTACACACCGCAGTGGTCACGAAGTCGGCCCGGTGCCCGCTGGTGATGTACGTCTTCGACCCGTTCACCACGTAGTGGTCGCCGTCCCGGCGGGCGGTCGTGCGGATGCCGGCCACGTCCGAACCACTGTCCGGCTCGGTGACGGCCAGCGCGCCGATCATCGTGCCGGCCAGGGTGGGCCGGACGTACCGCTCGATCAGGCTGTCGTCGCCCGGGGACGCGGTGCCGCCGAGCCGGCCGCCAAGCGAGCCACCGGTGCGGGCGCCGGCCGCCGCGACCATGTGCGGCAAGGCGATGCCGTGCGTGAACAGGGCTGCCACCAGGCCGGACGAGCCGCCGGAGCGGATGAGCTCCTCGGTCACGATGATCGAGTCGAGCAGGTCGCCGCCGCTGCCACCGACCGACTCGGGGAAGCCGATGCCGAGCAGGCCGAGCTTCGCGGCGCTCGCGTGCAGCGCCCGGGGCACCTCACCGGCCCGCTCCCAGTCGTCCAGGTGCGGCAGCACCTCCCGGGTCACGAAGGCCCGGGTCAGTTCGCGCAGTTGCCGCCGCTCCGGCGTGTCCACGATGCTCACGCCAGCACTCCCCACCGCCGCTGCGCACTCGGCGCGGTCATGGCGTCACCTCGGCCGGTAGGTCGACGATCCGGGCGCGCAGCAGCTCACCGAGCGCCTTGGCCTGCGGGTCGAACCGGGTGGACGCGGCCACCCCGGCCCCGAGCAGGCCCTCGATCACGAAGTTGACCGCGTGCAGGTTCGGCAGTTCGTAGCGCCGCACCGACAGCGGCGCGGTCTCCGGCACCAGCTCGGCCAGCCGCTCGACCGTCAACCAGGCGCGCAGCCACGCGTACCCGGCTTCGGTCCGTGCCCACACACCGAGGTTGGCGTCCCCACCCTTGTCGCCTGAGCGGGCGCCGACCAACTCGCCGAGCGCCCCCCGCCGCGTCGGGCCGCCGACCGCCGCGCCGCCGCCGGGAACCGTCTCGTCCGCGGGCACCGGGGCGGTGCGGATCGGCGGGGCGATCGGCACCCGCTCACCACCGGGCAGCACCGCGACGTGCGCCACGGCGTCCTGCGGCACCGCGTCGGCGGTGAAGACGCCGTACGGTGTCGCGTCGCCCGGCAGGGTGGTAAGCGTGCAGCCCGGGTACGAGGCCAGCGCCAGCTCCACAGCGGCGGCCGAGAAGGCCCGCCCGGCCCGAGCCTTGTCACCGTCGCGCAGGTGTACGTGCAGCAGGGCGCTGGCGGCCTCGGTGTCGGCGGCGTCCGCGTGGTCGGTCCGGGCCAGCGTGAACTCCAGCCCGTCCTTGCCCACCGCCTCCTCGACCTGCCCCCGGACCAGCGTGGCCTTCGCCTCGATGTCGAGGCCGCAGAGGACGAAGGTCATCGAGTTGCGGAAGCCACCGAGGTTGTTGACGCCCACCTTGAGGGTGGGCGGCGGCGGCGTGCCCCGGACCCCGGAGACCCGGACCCGGTCCGGTCCGTCCTGGCGCAACGTCACAGTGTCCAGTCGGGTCACCACGTCCGGCCCCAGGTACGCCGGCCCACCGATCTCGTAGAGTAGCTGCGCGGTGACCGTCTCCACGGTGACCGCGCCACCGGTGCCCGCGTGCTTGGTGAGCACCGTCGAGCCGTCGGCGTGCACCTCGGCGATCGGGAAACCGGGGCGGTGCCCGCCGTCGGGCAGCTCGGTGAAGAAGCTGAAGTTGCCGCCGGTGACCTGTGCGCCGCACTCGACGAGGTGCCCCGCGACTGTTGCCCCGGCCAGTTCGTCGAGGTCGTCCCGGCCCCAGCCGTACCGCGCGATGGCCGGGCCGACGACAAGCGACGCGTCGGTGACCCGGCCGGTGACCACCACGTCCGCGCCGCCGTCGAGGCAGGCCGCGATGCCGAACGCGCCGAGGTAGGCGTTCGCGCTCAACGCGTCCGGCCGCCGGATGGTGTCGCCCTCGACGTACCCCACCTGGGCCGGCAGGCCCAGCCGGGCGGCGAGTGCGCTGATGGCGGCGGCCAGGCCGGCCGGGTTCAACCCGCCGGCGTTCGTCACGATCCGCACCCCCCGCTCCAGGGCGGTGCCGAGGCACGTCTCCAGTTGACGCAGGAACGTCTTCGCGTAGCCCAGGTCGGCGTCGCGCAGCCGATCCCGGGCGAGGATCAGCATGGTCAGCTCGGCCAGGTAGTCACCGGTCAGCACGTCCAGTTCGCCGCCGTCGAGCATCTCCTGCCAGGCGGTGAACCGGTCACCGTAGAAGCCGGAGGCGTTGCCGATCCGGATCATGCCGGCGTGCCGAACTCGGCGGCCGGCTTCCGGCCGTCGCCGGGCGGCCCGGCGAACGCCTGCGCCACGTCGAGCCACTCGTCGGCGACCGGCCCGGTGGCGACCAGGGCGAGGTCCGCGCGGTGTCGGCGCTGGGTGACCAGCAGGCAGAAGTCCAGGGCGGGCCCGCTCAGCCGGTCGGCGGCGTCCGCCGGGCCCCAGGTCCAGATGTCGCCGCCGGGCCCGACCAGCTCGACCCGGATCGGCGTCGTCGGTATGTCCCGGCCGTGGGCCGCGAACCCGTGCCCGAAGGTACGCACACCGAGGTGCGCGACGTGCCGGAGCCGGTCGCTGGCGGGTCGGACGACGCCGAGCGCGTCGGCCACGTCCTCGCCGTGCGCCCAGGTCTCCATGATGCGGGCGGTCGCCATCGAGGTGGCCGACATCCGGGTGCCGAACCACTGCAGTTTCTCGCCGGCGGGGACGGCGGCAAGCGCGTCGGCGAGCGCCGCCCGGCCGGCCCGCCAGCGGGCGAGCAGCTCCGGCGGCGGGGCGAGGAACTCCTCGGCGCCGGCGTCGGCCATCCGGGTCGGGTCCGGCGCGGCGGTCACCGTCGCGAAGAACGCCTCGGTATCGGTGGCCGCCAGCAGTGACACGTGGTCGGTCCAGGCGAGGTGGGCGATCTGGTGCCCGATGCTCCAGCCGGGCGCGAGGGTCGGTCGGGCCCAGTCGGCCGCCGGTAACGGCGCCACCAGGCTGTCCAGTTGGGCGGACTCGGCGGCCAGATCCGCGAGCAGGTCGGTGTGGTCGACCATGGGTGCCTCCGGTCGGTCGTGGCCGGCGCGGCCAGCGGTCAGGGTGTGAGCAGGGTGGCGAGTTGGCGCTTCCAGGTGCTCAGCAGGGCAGCACGGCGGGTCGAGTCGTCGGTGAGCAGGTTGGCCACCCCGAGCCCGCGGAGCAGGTCGAGAGTGGCCTGGACCGCCTCGCGGACTCCGGGTCTGCGCTCGTCGACGCCGAGGAGTGCCACGGTGAGGCGGTGCATCTCCCGGCCCACCGTCGCCTCCAACGGCACCAGGGCGTCGCGGAGTTCCTGGTCGGTGCGGGCGGCGACCCAGAGTTCGAGAGCGGCCACGAACAGCGGCCCGGTGAACGCCACGCCGAGCAGGTCGATCACCCGGTCCAGCCGCTGCGGGCCGGCCGGCAACGCCTCGGCCTCGGTGCGTAACTCGACGGCCCGCCGCTCGGCGAGATGGGCCACGGCGGCCGTCACGAGCGCCGCCTTCGTCGGGTAGTGGTGCAGTTGGGCGCCACGCGAGACACCGGCCCGCGCGGCGACGACTGTGGTCGTGGTGCCGGACCAGCCGTGCTCGATCAGGCAGTCGACTGTCGCCTCCAGCAGCCGGGCCTGGGTGGCGCGGCTGCGCTCCTGCTGAGGGACGCGCGTCGATGCGGTGGACACGGGAACAGCCTGCGGCCTCCGAAACAAACAGTCAAGACTGACTTTTTCTGGGCCGCGCTGCTGGATTGCGCGGACGCGGGGGCGCGGCGGCCGCCTCAGCGGCCGTCGCGGGGGCCGAAGACGGCAAGCGCCGCAGCGTCGCTGTGCTCGGAGCGCAGGTACTCGTCGGCCCAGGCGGTGGCGTCGGGGAAGGTCGACTCCGCCGACACCCGGGCGCAGGCCGCGTCCACGTCGAAGACGGTACGGCGCAGTTGGACGCCCGGCCCGAGCAGCGCCCACCACGCGCCCGCACCGCCGTACGGCATGCCGATGCTGCCCGGATTGATCACCAGGCGTCGGTCGACCAGCCGGGTGAAGGGCATGTGGGTGTGCCCACAGACCACCGCCGAGATCTCGGCCGGCAGGCCGTCGAACACCTCCGCCCAGCGCTCCATCCGGGAGTCGACGAGCACGACCTCCTCGTCGTCGCGCGGAGTGGCGTGACAGAACAGCGTCGGCCCGAGGCCGTCGATGTCGAACGTCGCCGTCGCCGGCAGCGCCGCGAGACGGGCCACCTGGTCGTCGCGGAGCTGTCCGGCGGCCCAGTTCGACACCTCGAGCGACGCGGGCTTTCCGGCCCGCGCCTCGACGAGCTCGCGCTCGCAGTTGCCGCCGACCCAGCACACCCGATCCCCCAGGCCGGCGAGCACGTCCAACACCTCGACCGGTTGCGGACCGGTCGCGATGTCCCCGGTGAGCACGATCAAGTCGGCGGTGGCGACGTCCGGTTCGGCAAGCACCGCCTCCAGCGCGGGCAGCACGCCATGGATGTCGGACAGCACGGCAACCCTGTTCACCATGGCCCCACCCTCACCGCTGGTGCCGCGCCGGATCCAGGGAATCTGCGCTCGGCAGACAAGAACGTCCCCGCCCACCGTCGGTGACGGAAGGCGGGGACGCGGTGCTGCGCAGTCAGACGCGGGCGCGACGAGCCAGGCGCTCCGGGTCCAGAATGATGATGCTCTTGCCGTCCAGCCGCAGCCAGCCGCGCGAGGCGAAGTCAGCGAGCGCCTTGTTGACCGTCTCCCGGGAGGCGCCGACGAGCTGGGCGATCTCCTCCTGGGTGAGGTCGTGGGTCACCCGCAGGACGCCACCGTCACGGGTGCCGAACCGGCCAGCCATCTGGAGCAGGTTCTTCGCGACCCGACCCGGCACGTCCGTGAAGATCAGGTCGGCGAGCGAGTCGTTGGTCCGTCGCAGCCGTCGGGCGAGCACCCGAAGCAGTTGCTCGGCGATCTCCGGGCGGTTGGCCAGCCATGGCCGTAGCGCCTGCTTGCGCAGTCGTACGAGCCGGGTGTCCGTCACCGCGGTGGCGGTCGCCGTACGCGGACCCGGGTCGAAGAGCGACAGCTCACCGACCATGTCCGACGGCCCCATCACCGCGATCAGGTTCTGCCGGCCGTCCGCCGCGCGGCGACCAACCTTGATCTTCCCGGACAGCAGGATATAGAGGCTGTCACCGGGCTCGCCCTCATTGAAAACGATCTCGCCCTTGCGGACCTCGATCGTCTCCATCTCCTTGGCAAGCGCCTCGGCAGCTTCCGGGTCGACACCCTGGAAGATCCCGCTGCGGGCCAGTACCTCGTCCATCGCGCACCTCCGGTTGCGCGTGCCGTCCGTCGGCCGGGGCCGCCGTCCGCTGATCCCCTCGCGCGCCGCCAAGTCTAGGCGCACGTGAGCTTGAATCAGAGGTCGGCCCTGGAATCTTGATCGTTGGGCGTAACCTGCCCGACGTGCTGAGCGAGCCAACTCTGACCAGTCGCCCCGAGAACGGGCGCGACATTCCGCTGCTCGTCTGGCACGCCGACGGACCTCTGCGAGCAGTCAGCAGCGGCCCGCTGGGCGGTGGAATCGGCCTCCGGCGCTGGGTGCTGAACGCGACAGTGCCGATGTCGTACGACCGCGACGACCCGGCCGCCCACCTGACCGCGCTCGCCGCCGACCTCGCCCTCGACGGCCCCGGCGTTGGTCTGCTGACCGGCGTCGACGTGGCCGAGGTGGTGGCGCGGACCGACACCGGGGTGCGGGCCTGGGCGACGGTCGGGCTCGGCACGCCGCTGCTCGCCGCCGCGCCGGCCGCGGCCGGGCTCGTCCAGCGGGTCGGCACGGTCAACATCGTGGTGTACGTGCCGGCCCGACTCGCCGACTCGGCACTCGTCAACGCGGTGGCCACGGCGACCGAGGCGAAGACCCAGGCGATCACCGACCTGGGGTTGCCGGGGACCGGCACCCCGACCGACTCGGTCACCGTGCTCTGCCCGGTGGACGGGCCGGAGGCCGCGTACGGGGGGCCGCGCTCCACCTGGGGTGCCCCGCTCGCCCGAGCGGTGCACGCCGCGGTCCTCGCCGGGGGTGCCCGGGCGGTCGTGCCCTGGTCAGAGCAGCTCCCCGGCTGAACTTCTACCCGATCGGCTGTCGTCGGCGCGTTGACGGCCCGGTAGGGTCGCGAGCGATGTATGCTGCCGCCCCTCTCGCGTCCCGCCCGCGCCGCCGCGTCGCCCTCGGCCTCGCCGCGCTGCTGGCCACCCTGCTCGTCGCCGGCTGCGGCGACTCCGGCGGCGAAGCCCCCGTCTGGCAGCCCGGCGCTGGCGGCGGCGGCACCGGCGCGCCGGTGAGCACGGCTGGCCCGGAGGCCACCGGGCCGGCGGCCTCCGCCGCGGGCGGCGCGATCTCGCTCTCCGCCACCGGCGACATCATCATGGGCAACGCGCCGAGCCGGCTGCCCGCCGCCGGCGGCAAGGGTTTCTTCACCTCGGTGACCGAGGCGCTCAAGGCCGACCTGGTGATGGGCAATCTGGAAGAGCCGCTGACCGTGGACACCGGCACCGGCAAGTGCGGGGCCAACTCCACCCGCTGCTTCCAGTTCCGGGCCCCGCCGGAGTACGCCGCCCACCTGCGCGACGCCGGCTTCGACGTGCTCAACCAGGCCAACAACCACGGCTACGACTACGGCCCGAAGGGCTACGAGAACACGCAGAAAGCGCTGGAGAAGTACGACCTGGAGCACACCGGTGCGCCGGACCAGATCACCGTGGTCGACGTCAAGGGCGTCAAGGTCGCGGTGGCCGGCTTCTCGTCGTACGTCTGGTCCAACAGCCTTGTCGACATCGACAAGGCGAAGACGGTGGTCGCCAAGGCCGCCACCATGGCCGACCTGGTCGTGGTGCAGGTGCACATGGGCGGCGAGGGCGCGGAGAAGACCCGGGTCAAGCCGGGCACCGAGATGTTCCTGGGCGAGAACCGGGGCGACCCGGTCAAATTCTCCCACGCGATGATCGACGCGGGTGCCGATCTGATCGTCGGGCACGGGCCGCACGTGCTGCGCGGCATGGAGTTCTACCAGGGCCGGCTGATCGCGTACAGCCTCGGCAACTTCGCCGGCGGGGGCAACTCGCTGGTCAACGACGGCCGCCTCGGCTGGGGCGGGGTGCTGAAGGTTTCGCTGAAGCCGGACGGAAGCTGGGCCGGTGGCTCGTTCACCTCGACGTTCATGAACGACGCCGGTAAGCCGACGATGGATCCCGGCGACCGGGGCCTGGGCCTGATCGGCGACCTGAGCCGGAGCGACTTCCCCAAGAGTGGCGCCCGGTTCGACGGGCAGGGCAAGATCTCCCCGCCAACGGGCGGCTGACCCGACGGGAACGTCCGGGGCGCGACGTAGGCTGACCGTCGTGACCAGTAGTCCCCCCGGTGCCAGCGAGACCGACCTCGGGCGCACCCGCCGCGCCCGCAAGATCGGCCGGGTGCTGGCCGAGACGCATCCCGACGCGCACTGCGAACTGGACCACTCCAGCGCCCTGGAGTTGTCAGTCGCCACGATCCTCTCGGCCCAGTGCACGGACAAGAAGGTCAACGAGGTCACCCCGAAGCTCTTCGCCCGCTACCCGAGCGCCGCCGCGTACGCCGGGGCCGACCGTGGCGAGATGGAGGAGCTGATCCGGCCGACCGGTTTCTACCGCAACAAGACCGACTCGTTGATCAAGCTCGGCCAGGCTCTTCTCGACCGGTACGACGGCAACGTCCCCGGCCGGCTCGTCGACCTGGTGACGCTGCCCGGGATCGGCCGCAAGACCGCGAACGTGATCCTCGGCAACGCCTTCGACGTCCCCGGCATCACCGTCGACACGCACTTCCAGCGGCTGGTCCACCGGTGGCGGCTGACCGGCGAGACCGACCCGGTCAAGATCGAGCACGCGATCGGCGCGCTGTACCCGAAGCGCGACTGGACCATGCTGTCGCACCGGATCATCTTCCACGGGCGACGGGTCTGCCACGCCCGCAAGCCCGCCTGCGGCGCGTGCACGCTCGCGAAGCTCTGCCCCTCGTACGGCACCGGGCCGACCGAGCCCGCCGCCGCCGCGAAGCTGCTCAAGGGCCCTCGGGCGCGCGACCTCGCGGTGGCCGCCGGGGTCGACCCGGAGCTGGTGCCCGCGCAGGCGGTCGCCGCGGAGGTGCCGTGAACCGCCGTCTCGTACTCATGATCGTGCCGCTGCTGCTGACCCTCGCCGGCTGCACCAGCGGCGCGGCCGACGACGACCCGGCCCCCCGTCGGGCCGCCGCTGAACGACCGTCGCCGTTCCGGGACTGCTCCACGCTGAGCACACCGCCCACGGCCGCGTCGCCCGCCGCCGCGACGGCCCCCGGGTCGCCCGGCGCGACGGCCTCCGCCACCGGCGCCGTCACGGCGGCCCCCGCCGCTGGCGGTCAGGCGCTGCCGGAGTTGACGCTTGCCTGCTTCACCGGCGGCGCGCCCGTCGCCCTACGGGACGTGGCCGGGCCGGTGGTGATCAACGTGTGGGCCTCCTGGTGCCCGCCGTGCCAGAAGGAGCTGCCCGCCTTCCAACGCCTCAGCGAACGGGCCGCCGGTCGGCTCCAGGTGCTCGGGGTCAACAGCCGGGACACCCGCAGTGCGGCCCAGTCCATCGGTGAGGACTTCGGCATCCGGTTCCCGATCCTGGTCGACCAGGGTGAGGCGCTGCAACGCGAGTTGAAGCGCAACTTCTTCCCCATGACGCTCTTCGTCGACGCCGACGGTCGGGTCCGGCACATCGACGCCAGCGGCGCGCTCGACGACGCCCAACTCGCCGAGCTGGTCCGTAAGCACCTCGGTCTGACGGTGCCCGCGTGACCCGTCGACCGCCCGACTGGATCGAGCCGCTGCTGACCCGGCTCGGCACCGCCCGCGCCGAGGACTTCACCCGGCTCACCACTCCGGCCGAGGGCGGTCGGGAGAGCGCCGTGCTGGTGCTGCTCGGCGAGCAGCCCGGGGCGGGTCCCGACGTGCTGGTCCTGCAACGCGCCGCCACGCTGCGTACCCACGCCGGCCAGCCGGCCTTTCCCGGGGGCGCGGCCGACCCGGAGGACGCCGACGTCCGGGCCACCGCGCTGCGCGAGGCGAACGAGGAGGTCGGCCTCGACCCGACGAGCGTGACCGTGCTTGCCGAGCTGCCGAAACTGTGGATCCCGGTAAGCGACTTCGTGGTCACCCCGGTGCTGGCCTGGTGGCACGACCCGCACCCGGTGCACCCCCGGGAGCCGGCCGAGGTGGCGCACGTGGCCCGCCTGCCGGTGAGCGAGCTGGTCGACCCGGCCAACCGGCTGCGGGTCCGCCACCCGAGCGGCTGGATCGGCCCGGCGTTCTCGGCGCGCGGGATGCTCGTCTGGGGCTTCACCGCCGGGGTGCTGGCCACCCTCCTGGAGATGGGCGGCTGGGCCCGCCCGTGGCCGCGCGGCCGGGTGGTGGAGCTGCCGCCGAGCGGAGCGACCCCAGCCCCGTCGGCGGGCACCGACGACGCCGACGAGTCTGCCCTGCGCTGACCGCGCGCTCACTTTCCGCAAGCGCTGGTCATCCGGCGGGCACACTGCCCGTACGCTTGACCCGTGTCCGTCGTGGATCTGCTGCTGATACTGCTCATGCTCCTGTTCGCGATCAGCGGATACCGCCAGGGCTTCGCCATCGGCATCCTGTCGCTCGCCGGGTTCTTCCTGGGCCTCCTGCTGGGCCTCCAGCTCGGGCCGCTGTTCGCCAGGCAGTTCGTGGACCCCGTCGCCCGGGTGCTGATCTCGCTGGTGGCGATCTTCGGGCTGGCAGTGATCGGGCAGGCGCTCGCCGGCTGGCTCGGCTCACGCCTGCGCAAGACGATCACCAGTGAGGTGGGCAGGCGGGCCGACGACATCGGCGGAGCCGTCGTCTCACTGCTCGCGGTGCTCCTGTTCGCCTGGCTGATCGCCGTGCCGTTCGGCTCCTCCGCGGTGCCCTGGATCGCCGCGGCGGTACGCAACAGCGCGCTGATCACGGTGGTGAACCGGGTCCTGCCCAACCAGGCCCACGATCTCACCACGGCACTGCAGGACACTCTCGACACCGACGGGTTCCCGGACGTCTTCGGCGACCTCGCACCCACGCGGGCCCGGCAGGTCGAGCCGCCCGATCCGGCACTGGCCGGCTCGCAGGTGGTGGTCAACGGGCAGCGGTCGGTCGTCAAGGTGCTCGGCTCCGCGCCCAGTTGCTCCCGCCGCATCGAGGGCTCCGGCTTCGTGTACGCCGACGACCGGGTGATGACCAACGCGCACGTCGTCGCCGGGACCCGCTCGGTCGCCGTGGAGCTGGGCGGCGAGCGGTACGACGGCAAGGTGGTGGTCTACGACCCGGATCGGGACCTGGCCGTGCTGCTCGTACCCGGATTGCCCGGTCCGTCCCTGCGGTTCGCCGCCGGCAACGCGGGCAGCGGCTCCGACGCCATCGTGCTCGGGTTCCCGCTCGACGGCCCCTACAACGCGCAGTCGGCGCGGGTCCGCGACGTCGACCGGATCAAGGGACCGGACATCTACTCCGACGGCGACGTCACCCGGGAGATCTACACGATCCGGGCGCTGGTCCGCAGCGGCAACTCCGGCGGTCCGCTGCTCTCCGCCAACGGTCTGGTGCTCGGCGTGATCTTCGCGGCGGCGGTCGACGACTCGAACACCGGCTTCGCGGTGACCGCGGCCGAGGCCCGCCCGGTGGCGCTGGCCGGTGCCGAACGTAACCGGCAGGTCGGCACCGGCGAGTGCACCTGAACTCCGCGCGGGGTCAGCTGGGGGCCGGCGCGGGTCGTCGCGCGCTCGGCAGCTTCGCCCGCCCCCACCGCAGCCCGCGGTCCAGCACCGCCCGAGCCATGATCGCGACGCAGGTGCCGCCGTTGAGGAAGGACGCCACCACGTCGCTCGGGTGGTGCATGCCCCGATACATCCGGGTCAACGCCACCCCCAGCGGCACCATCAGCAGCAGCGTCCACCAGGCGACCTTCGCCCCGGTGCTGCGTGCCCGCAGGGCCATCAGCACGGCGATGCCGACGTAGAGCGCCACCGCCGCCGAGGTGTGCCCGGACGGGAAGCTCGACGTGGGCGGCGAGACGTCCATGTGCTCCACCGCCGGTCGCTGCCGGTCGATCGCCAGCGTGGTCAGCAGGAATACGAGCGCCTGGGCGGTCACCGCCGCGCACAGGAACAGCGGTTCCCGCCAGCGGTGCAGCCAGAGCCGCAGCGCCAGCGCCACCAGCACGGTGACCACGACGATCATCTGGGTGCTGGCCAGCGTGCTGAACACGAGCGAGACGTCGTTCCAGCCGCCGGTACGGTCGCCGGCGAGTTCCCGGTTGACCGCGTCCTCGACGGTGAACGGCCAGGTCCGCACGAAGACGCGGGTGACCAGCACCCCGAGCAGCACCATGACGCCGAGCAGTAGGGAAACCGGCAGCAGCACCCGCCGGACGATCTGGACCACGGTGTCGGACATGGGTGGGCCAGTACCCGATGGGGCTCGTCGGCACGCCTCAGGCCGCTCCGGGCTGCCGCTCGACCTCGGGAGCGACGCCGTCGCGGGCCGGCTGGACCGGCCGAAGCCCGGTGTGTGCACGCCAACTGGTGAACGCGGCGGTGGTCGCCGCGACCACCGCCACCGCGAGCAGCCAGCCGCCCAGCACGTCGCTTGTGAAGTGCACGCCGAGCGCCACCCGGCTCAACCCGGTGACCACGGTGAGCAGCAGCGCGGCTACCCAGAGCGCGACCCGTGCCACTCCCCGGCCAACGTAGGGCAGAAACACCAGCAGCAGCACCCCGGCGGTCAGGGTGGCGTTCAGCGCGTGACCGGAGGGGAACGAATAGCCGGCGGCCCGCGCCACCGGGTCCAGCAGCTCCGGCCGGTCGCGGCCGACGAGCAGCTTCAGCAGCGGGCCGAACAGTCCACCCACCACCATGGTGGTGGTCGCCCAGAGGGCCAGCCGGCGGGCTCCCCGGCGCAGCAGCCAGATCACCACGAGCAGTGTGACGACCCGCAGCGGCATCGGCGCGAACACCTCGCTCCAGATCCGCATCAGCACCACCCAGGCCGGGTGGTGGACGGCGTACCCGTGCAGCGCCTCGGTGACCGCCGTGTCCAGCCGGTGCAGCGGTGCCCAGGCCCCGAGCACCAGCAGCGCGAGCAGCGCGAAGGGCACAAGCACCAGGAACGCCGCCGTCGCGGCCAGGGTCAGCCGCAGCCCCAGCGAGTGGTCCGGGTCGAGTCGGCGGTGCCGCCAGGACGGGTGCCGGGCGGTGCCGAGGGTACGTGGGCCGGGCGTGCTCATGCGAACGGTTCTACCCCACCGCCCGGCAGGTCAGGCCTGCCGGTGGACCTCGATCATCGGGACCGCTGGCGGAGTCGGCGCACCAGCAGGATGGCGCCGCCGGTCAGGGCGACGAGAAGCATGAACCCGGTCCACAGTTGCTCCGGTGCTGAGGTGTCCTGGCCGCCTGCCGCCCGGGCCGTCCACCGGCTCTGCTGGTGGGGGGCGGCGAAACCGAGCGGATCGCTGCCGGCGCCGGCCACCGAGTCGTCCGCCGAGCCGGGCGCCGGGCCGAACCCGGTCACCCCCGGCGACGTCTGGTCGTCAAGCGGGTTGGCGGTCACCGGTGGCACCTGGGCGGTCAACGCGGCCACCGGGTCCACCATCCCGTACCCGAAGCGGTCGTCCCGCCCGGTCGGGCCGAGGTCCCGGGCGGTGGTCAGCAAGCGGTTGACCACCTCACCCGCGGACATCTGTGGATAACGGGACCGGACCAGCGCGGCGGTGGCGGCCACAAGTGGCGCGGCGAAGCTGGTGCCCTGCACCCGCCAGTACCCGCTCGGGGACTTGGCGCCGACCAGCCCGGTGGCGGGAGCGCTGAGCACCGTCGCCCGGCCGGTGATCGACCCGGACCACAGGTTCTCGCTGCTGCGCTCCAGGCCGGTGACCGCGATCACCCCCGGCTCCCGGGCCGGGTACCACACCTTGGTGCTGCTGGAGGTGGCCAGGTTGCCGGTGCAGGCGACCACGACCACGTCCCGGACGAACGCGTAGTCCAGAGCCGCCGCCAGGGCGGGGCTGTCGCCGCTGCCACCCAACGACAGGTTGATCACACGAGCGCCGTGGTCGACCGCCCAGCGGACCCCCTGGGCCACGATCAGCGCGTCGTCGTAGCGGTTGTCCTCGTCGAGCACCCGGACCGGCAGGATCCGCGCGTCCGGCGCGAGGCCCACCACGCCCCGCTTGTCGTCCTTGCGGCCGGCTATCAGGCCGGCGACAGTCGTGCCGTGCCCCACCGGATCCGGGCCCGCACCCCCGCCGGAGCCGACCAGGTCCTGACCGGGGAGCACCTGGCCGACCAGGTCAGGATGACTGCCGTCCACTCCGGAGTCCACCACCGCGACTGTCACGCCCCGGCCGGTCGAGCTACGCCAAGCCGTCTCGGCCTGCAGCTCGTCGAGCTGCCACTGCTCGTCGCGGACCTGGTCGGTACGAGCGACGGCGTCGCCGGGGGCGAACACCGACGGCCCGCCAGCCAGCTGCCCGCCGTGGCTGGGCGCCGCGACGGGCACGGCCGCGGCGGTCGGCGCGACGACGGCGAGGGCCGCGGCCACACCGAGCAGCGCCCGGACGGTCGCCCGTCGGGCCGCCGACGGACCGCTGTGCCGCACCCCTGTCACATCCCCAGCCATTCATCCCGACGGAACCATGACGATCGGAGATTACCGGTTTCCCCACCCGTCACGGGAAGAACTGGCGAGTCACGTCATTGCGGCGGCAGTTGTGCGAGCTGAACAAGGCGTACGCCCTCCCGCCGGGTGACCAACCGACCACGCCCCGGCGGCAGCGGGCCCGGCCGCACCGGCCCGACGAGCGCACCCTCCTCCGGGCTGCCCGCCATCACCAGACCGGCGGTGGACAGCTCCCGCAGCCGCTGCACGATCGGCTCGTACTGGGCCCGCCCCGCGCCACCGGAGCGGCGGGCCAGCACCAGGTGCAACCCGACGTCCCGAGCGTGCGGCAGGTGCTCCTCAAGCGCCCGCAGCGGGTTCGCCGGCCCGGCCGCCACCAGGTCGTAGTCGTCGACGAGCACGAACAGCTCCGGCCCGGACCACCAGGATCGGTCCCGCAGTTGTTGCGGGGTGACCTCCGGCCCGGGAGCCCGCCGCTCCAGGTAACCGGCGGCCGACTCGATCAGCTCGGCGGTGTGCGCCGCGGCGGTGCCGTACCCGATCAGGTGTGGCGTCTCGATGGCGCCGAGCAGGCTGCGCCGGTAGTCGACCAGGATTACCCGGGCCTGCTCGGGGGTGAACCGGGTGATGATCGACGTGGCAAGCGCCCGCAGGAACGACGACTTGCCGCACTCCGAGTCCCCGAAGACCACGAAGTGTGGCTCGGTGGCGAAGTCGAGCAGCACCGGGCGCAGATCCGCCTCCGCGATCCCGATCGGCAGCCGCAGCCCGGTCGTCGCGGCGAGGTCCAGATCGGCGTACGGCAGTACCGGCGGGAGCAGCCGCACCCGGGGCGCCGGCGGGCCACCCCAACTGCCGGCGACCCGTTTGACCAGATCGGCGGTGTCCCCGTTGTCGGCGAGTTGGGGCAGCGCGGTGAGGAAGTGCAGGCCCTCCGCTGTCACCCCCCGACCGGCGCGCTCCGGCACGTTCGCGGCGGCCCGCCGGGCCACCAGCGAGTCGGACGGGTCACCGAGGCGCAACTCCAACCGGGAGCCGAACAGGTCCCGGATGGCCGGCCGGAAGTCCAACCAGCGCAACGCGGTGGCGACCACGTGCAGCCCGTACGACAGACCCCGGGTGGCCAGGTCGGTGACGAGCGGTTCCAGGTCGTCGTACTCGCCGCGGACCGTGCTCCAACCGTCGATCACCAGGAACACGTCGCCGAACGGGTCAGCGCCCGGCTGACCGATCGTTCCCGCCGCGGCACGACGCTGCCGGTACCCGGCCATCGACTCCACGCCCAGCTCCGCGAAGCGACGTTCCCGATCGGCCAGCAGGGTGCTCATCTCGCCGACGGTGCGCCGGACGGCGGTCGGGTCGGCCCGACCGGTCACCCCGCCCACGTGCGGAAGGTCGCGCAGCGCGGCCAGCCCGCCGCCACCGAAGTCGAGACAGTAGACCTGCACCTCGGCCGGGGTGTGGGTGAGCGCCAACGCGCAGATCAGCGTGCGCAGCGCTGTGGACTTGCCGCTCTGCGGCGCACCGACCACCGCGACGTGCCCGGCGGCGCCGTCAAGTGCCAACCAGAGCAGGTCCCGGCGCTGCTCCAACGGCCTGTCCACGACGGCCAGTGGCACCCCGAGCGCGCCGTGCAGCTCCGGGTTGCCCACGGTCAGCCCGCGCCTCTGGTCCACCTCGACCGGGCCGAGCAGCTCGTCCAGGGCCGGTGGCGGGCCGAGCGGCGGGAGCCAGACCTGGTGGGCCGGCGGGCCCTGCCCGACGAGCCGGTCCACCAGCAGGTCGAGCAGTGTCTCCCGGCCCCCCTCCTCCACCACGAGGGGCTCGGCCGGGGTTGCCGGCTCGGGCACCGGCACGACATGAGTGGTGAAGGTGAGCAGCCGGGCACCCCCCTCGGCGGGGACGCCGGCCGGCACGGCCCGACGCCGGACGGCACCGGAGACGTACGCGGCCTTGAACCGGGCCAGGGGATCGGTGCCGGCGCGCAGGTAGCCGTGACCCGGCGAGCGGGGCAGCTCGTGGGCGTCGGCCACCCCGAGCACGGTGCGGGATTCCAGCGCGGAGAATGTACGCAACCCGATCCGGTAGGAGAGATGGGTGTCCAGCCCGCGGAGCCGCCCCTCCTCCAGTCGCTGGCTGGCGAGCAGCAGATGCACGCCGAGCGACCGACCCAGTCGGCCGATCTGCACGAACAGGTCGATGAAGTCGGGCTTGGCGGACAGCAGTTCGGAGAACTCGTCGCAGATCAACAGCAGCGACGGCAGCGGGGCCAGTGGGGTGCCGGCCGCCCGGGTCCGCTCGTAGTCGCGCACGCTCGCGAAGTTGCCGGCGCGGCGCAGCAGCTCCTGGCGGCGGACGAGCTCCCCGTTGATGGCGTCGACCATCCGGTCGACCAGGGGTAACGCGTCGGCCAGGTTCGTGATCACCGCGGCGGTGTGCGGCAGCCGGTCGAACGAGGCGAAGGTGGCCCCGCCCTTGAAGTCGACGAGCACGAAGTTGAGCTGCTCGGAGCTGTGCGTGACGGCCAGCCCCAGCACCAGCGTGCGGAGCAGCTCGGACTTGCCGGAGCCGGTCGCTCCGATGAGCAGGCCGTGCGGGCCCATCCCGTCCTGGGCGGACTCCTTCAGGTCCAGCTCGATGGCGCCGCCGTCCACGCCGACCCCGATCGGCACCCGCAGCCGGTCGCGTGCCGAGCGCGGCAACCAGCCCTGCTCAGCGGTGAAGCTCTCCGGGTCGCCGAGCCCGAGCAGCTCGGGAAGGCCCAGGTCGGCCTGGAGCGGGGAGTCCGGTCCGCGGGCCGCGCCGGCCAGCCGCAGCGGCGCCAACCGTCGTGCGACCGCCTCGGCGTCGGCGAGGTCGAGCTGGTCGGCGGTGCCCACCTCGGCGTGCCCGTCGGACGACCACGAGTGCAGCCGCCGGCCGTGCAACTCCAGGAGCAGCGCGTACCTGTCGAGCAGCCGGGGCGGCGGGGTGTCCAGGTCCAACACGGTGACCGCGTCGATGCCGCCGTCACCGGTCAGGTCACTGGCACCGGTCAGGTCGCCGCCGTCGAGGACCACCACCACGTGCGGGCCGTCGGTGGCCGGGCCGGCCGGGCTGAACCGCGATCGGCTGGACAGCACGTCGGCGAGCAGCCGTTCCAGGTCGGCGGCTGAGCTGGTGACCAGCCGTACCGGGCCGAGCGCGTCGGTGCGGCCGGGATGGTGGGCGTGCGGGAGCCACTTCACCCACTCCCAGCAGGTTCTGCGTTCCGGCCCGGCGCAGACCGCGACGAGCAGCTCGTCGGGGGCGTGGAAGACCGCGAGCTGGGTCAGCACCGCCCGGACCAGCGCCTGCGTCGCCGGGTCGCCGGTGGGTGACCCACTGGTGGTCGGGGTGCCGCCCCCGGTCCGGCCGGCGGGCCGGACGTGCACCCGGGCGAAGCTGCGCAGCGACAACGCCACCGGCAGGTCCGGCACCACGGAGTACGCGTCCAGAAAGCGGCGCAGCGCGCCCGCCGTCATCGGCTCCAGCTCCTCCAGCGGCCGGGTGACCGGTGGGACGAGCGGGGTGGCCAGGGTCTGTGGGCCGACGGCGACCCGCACCACCGCGAAGTCCGGGTCGGCGGGGCGTCGTTCCCAGACCCGGTGGCTGTCCACGGTCGACCAGAGCCCGCCCGGGTCGGGGTGCCGGTAGTACAGCCCGGCCCGCTGCTGTTCCGCGGTCCGGCGGACCCGCCGCCGCAGCGTCGCGAGGTGGCGCAGGTACTCCCTGCGGGCGGCCATCATCTCGGACTTCTTCGGCGTGCCCGAGGCGCTGCCCCAGGAGGTCACCAGCATCGCCAACGAGGAGAGCCCGAACATCCCACCCACCACGTACGAGTAGGCGCCACCGCCCCGGCCGAACATCATCGCCATCGCCACGGTGCCACCGAGCATGGGCAGCAGCATGAGCATCTGCTGCCACCGCCCGCCGGTCACCACCGGGATCTCCGGCGGTGCCTCGACCGGGAGTTCGCCGGCGGGGATCTCCGGCGCCGGTCGACGCGGCGGGCGCTTGATGACGACTGTCGACACTCGGCCTCCTGACAGCGCTGGGTAACCCGAGCCGGACTCATCGTAGGTAAAGTCCTGTCGTCCGCGCAGCCTCCGATCCCCCTCGATATGGAGCCAAGTCGATGACTACCGGTCTGGCCCGCGTCACGATCAGCGCGCCGCAACGACGGGTGGACGTCGCCCTGCCGGAGCAGGTGCCCTTGGCCGAGCTGCTGCCCGACGTGCTCCGGCACGCCGGTGTCGGGCTGGCCGACGACGGCGAGCAGCACGGCGGTTGGGTTCTGCGCCGCACCGACGGAGCGCTGCTGACGACCGCTCAGGCACTGCTGCCGCAGGGGGTCCGTGACGGTGAGGTGCTGCACCTCGTGCCGGCCCGCGCGCACTGGCCCGAGCTGGAGTACGACGACGTGGTCGAGGCGATCGCCGACGGTGCCCGCCGCCGCGGCGGCGCCTGGTCACCCACCGCCACCCGGGCCGCCGGTCTGGCCGGTGCGGCAGTGCCGCTCACCGTCGGGCTGCTCGCCCTGCTCGTCGGCGGCCCGACGTACCGGGCTGGCTGGCTCGCGGCCGCCGTGGTGGCGCTGCTGCTCACCGTGGCCGGTGCGGTGGCCTCCCGCGCCAACGGCGACGGCACCGCCGGGGCGACACTCGGTGGCTACGCGCTGCCGTACGCGTTCACGGCCGGCGCCCTCGCGGTCGGCTCCGGCGACCCGGTCGGGCCGTTCGGGCCGGTCCGCTGGGTGGGCGCGCCCGAGCTGCTGGCCGGCTCGGTGGCGCTGTCGCTGGTGGCGCTGATCGGCCTGCTCGGGGTGGCCAGCCGGCTACGGGTCTTCGTGGCCGGTGTCACGGTCGGCCTGATCGGCGTCGCGGCGGCCCTCGGTGGGCTGCTGCTGACCCCGGCCGGCGCGGCGGCGGTGCTGCTCAGCGCGCTGGTCTTCGCCGTCGGCGTGATCCCACTGCTGGCCATCCGGCTGGGCAAGCTGCCCCTGCCGCCGATCACCCTGCCGACCTCGGCCCCCACCGAAGGGCCGGAGCGGGCCCGGGATCTGCCGGACCGGAGCCGGGTACACGCCGCGGTGACCCGCACCGAGGAGGTGCTCACCGGGATGTTGATCGGGCACGCCCTGCTGGCGGTGGCTGCCGCGGTCGTACTCGGGGTTGCCGGCGCGACGGCCGGTCGGGTGCTGCTGGCGGTCACCTCGGCGGTGCTGCTGCTGCGGTCGCGGCTGTTCGTGGCGTTGCGGCACCGGGTCCCGACGGTGCTGGCCGGGCTGGCCGGCTACGCCGTGCTGGGCGCGGTGCTGGTCGGCCGGGCCGACGACGTCGGGCGGTTGGCGCTGGTCCTGGGCGGCGCGGCGCTGGCCCTGGTGGCCGCCGCCAGCGGCACCGCATACGCCCGCCGGCCGGTCTCGCCGTACCTCGGGAGGGTCGCCGACCTCACCGACACGGCCCTGGCGGTCGCCGTGGTGCCGATCGCCTGCGCGGTGCTCGACCTGTACGACCGGGCCCGAGGGTTGCTCGGTTGAGCGACCCTCGGGCCCGGTACGTCAGCGGTCGTCAGTGGGCGGATTCGCCGCGCGCCTCGGCGTCCCTGGCCCGCTGGTAGGAGGCGTGGATCTCGGCCTCGGCCTCGGTGCGGCCGACCCAGGTCGCGCCCTCCACCGACTTGCCGGGCTCCAGGTCCTTGTACACCTCGAAGAAGTGCTGGATCTCCAGCCGGTCGAACTCGCCGAGGTGGTGGATGTCGCGCAGGTGCTCCTGGCGGGGATCCTCGTAGGGCACGCAGAGGACCTTGTCGTCCCCGCCCTTCTCGTCGGTCATCCGGAACATGCCGATGGTGCGGCAGCGGATCAGGCAGCCCGGGAAGGTCGGCTCGGGGACCAGCACCAGCGCGTCAAGCGGGTCACCGTCCTCGCCCAGGGTGCCCTCGATGAACCCGTAGTCGGCCGGGTACTGGGTGGAGGTGAAGAGGGTGCGGTCCAGCCGGATCCGGCCGGTCTTGTGGTCCACCTCGTACTTGTTCCGGTGACCTTTGGGGATCTCAACCGTCACGTCGAAATCCATCTGCACGCTCCCTCGTCTGCCCACGCTGGCTAACGGAACCACTGGCGGCCCCTCCGGACAGGTGAATGCCCACCCGCCGACTCCGGCCGCCGCATAGTCTTCGGACCGAAGTAGTGTCACCCAAGCCGATTTTCGCTGGGGGAGGAGGGGGTCGTGGGGAGGGAAGATTCACACTACCGCCCGGACGGGGGCTCCGCGCACGGTACCGGACGATCCGGCTCGGGTGGTGCCACGGGCCGGGTCCCGGTGCCCGGGGCCCACCTGCCACGGGCTCCCGAGCCAGGGACCCCGGCCCCTGAGACACCCCCACCACTGCCCTGGAATCCCCCGGCCGGCTCGCCCCCACCCAGCCCGAACAACGGTCGCTTTCCGGCGGTCGGCGGTGATCGGCCGACGAGCGGCCCGCCGCGTGGTAGCGCGTCGGTTCCGGTGAGTCCGGCTCCGCCGGCTCCGACCTCGGGCGGCCCGTCTCGTGGTAGCGCGTCGGTTCCGGTGAGTCCGGCCCCGCCCGGCCCGTGGCCCGGGTCGAGCGCCGCCCCCGGTGACGTTCCACCGCTGGGTCCGCCGATCTCCGCGCTGCCGTCGCCCGCCGGTGCCGCGCCGGCGCCCACGCCCGCCGCGCCGGCTCGACGGCGGCTGCTGCCGGTGGTGCTGGCCGTCGTGCTGCTGCTCGTGCTCGCCGGCGTCGGAGTCGTCGTCGTCCGACCCGGCCCGGTCGCCGGATGGCTGGGCGACGACGCCGGGTCCGCGCCGAACGCCGTTGGCGGGACCCCGGAGCCGGACCCGTCGGACGTGCTGCCCGGCCCGGACCCGAACGCTCCGACACCCACCCCGGACGGGCTTCGCGCCGCGCTCGACCCGCTGGTCGGGGCGTCCGCCCTGGGTGATCGGGTGAACGTCTCGGTGGCCGACGTCATCTCCGGTCAGACGCTCTTCGACAAGGGGGCGGACGACGGCACCGTGCCCGCCTCGGTGACCAAACTGGCGACCGCGGTGACGGCGCTGGCAGCCCGAGGACCGGGCTACCGGATCCCCACCCGCGCGGTGGCCGGCGCGAAGGCCGGCGAGGTGGTGATCATCGGTGGTGGCGATCCCACGCTCGCGATCGACAAGAAGGGCTACTACCCGGGCGCGGCGCGGCTCGACGACCTGGCCGCCCAGGTGCGTACGGCGCTCGGCAGCACCACCCCGACGAGCGTCACGGTCGACGGATCGGTCTACTCCGGCCCGGTCTACGGCCCGGGGTGGGACGACGACATCCCCACCGGTGGGTCTGGTGGCGCGGTGACGGCGTTGATGACCGACGGCGCTCGCCGGGACCCGAGCGCCCCGCACGGGGCCGCGGAGCGGTTCGCCGAGCCGGACCTGGCCGCCGGCAGGTCGTTCGCCCGCCTGCTCGGTGTGCCGGGCGACGCCGTGAAGCGTGGCACGGCACCGGCGCCCGCCGCAGCCGGTGGCGCCCCGGCGCCGGGCACCGAGCTGGGTGTGGTGCAGTCTCCGCCGATGATCCGGCTGGTCGACATCATGATCAGCGAGAGTGACAACCTGGTGGCCGAGGCGCTGGCCCGTCAGGTCGCGTTGGCCCGCAACCAGCCGGCCTCGTTCGACGGCGGCGCTGCGGCGATGGACGCGGAGGTGGCCGAGCTGGGCCTGCCCGCCGAGGAGATCACCCTCTCCGACGGCAGCGGGCTGTCCCGCAACAATCGGATCAGCCCGTCGTTGCTTACCGACCTGATCCGACTGGCTGCCAGCCCGGACCATCCGGAGTTGGCAGGTGTCTTCGGCGGTCTGCCGGTGGGTGGCTGGTCCGGGACCCTGAATGAGCGCTACCGCGCCGCCGGCACCGCCGCCGGGGCTGGCAGTGTGCGGGCGAAGACCGGCACCCTGACCGCTGTGCACTCCATCGCGGGCCTGGTCACCACCGCCGATGGTCGGCTGCTCACCTTCGCGGTGCTCACGGATCGGGTGCCCGGCGGGAAGGAAACCGCCCAACCGGCGCTGGACCGGATCACCGCCGCGCTGGCCGGCTGCGGCTGCCGCTGACCGTCACCGCCCGGGGTCTCCGCCCCGGAGCGAAACCGCCATCGGCGTCGATCGGGGACGCGAGCCCGGGCCGGGGTGTCGCGGCGCGGGTACGGTGGGTCCATGGCGCAGTTCGTGGACTGGGATCTGGCCGCCGCCACCGCGGGGGCGTTGAGCAAGTCGGGCCCCCGGGTGTCGTACGCCGAGGCCACCGACGTGGTCGGTGACCTGCGCCGGCTGACCGATGAGGCGGCCGGGCACGTGGCTGACTACACGGGGTTGCGGGCGCAGGTGGCGCACCCGCCGGTCCGGGTCGTCGACCGGCGTGACTGGGCCGCGACGAACATCGCCGGCCTTCGCGAGGTGATCACTCCGCTGGTGAGCCGGCTGTCCGGCGACAAGCAGCCGAGCGCGTTGACCGAGGCGGTCGGGTCCCGGCTGACCGGGGTGCAGGCCGGCACGGTGCTGGCCTACCTCTCCGGCCGGGTGCTCGGCCAGTACGAGGTCTTCTCGGCCGACCCGGGCCAGCTACTGCTGGTCGCGCCGAACATCGTCGAGGTGGAGCGCAAGCTCGGCGCGGATCCGCGCGACTTCCGGCTCTGGGTGTGTCTGCACGAGGTCACCCACCGGACCCAGTTCACCGCCGTCCCGTGGATGCGGGCCTACTTCCTCGGCGAGGTGCAGGCGTTCGTCGACGCCTCGTCCAGCGGCAGCGAGCACCTGGTCGAGCGGCTGCGGCGCGGGGTGGCCACGCTGTCCGAGGCGGTCCGTGACCCGGAGAGCCGCACCAGCGTGCTGGACATCGTGCAGACTCCGGCGCAGCGTGCGGTGCTCGACCGGCTCACCGCGTTGATGACCCTGCTGGAGGGGCACGCCGAGTTCGTGATGGACGGCGTCGGTCCGCAGGTGATCCCGAGCGTGGAGCGGATCCGGGCGTCGTTCAACCGGCGTCGGGAGGCGGGCAACCCGCTGGAGAAGGCGATCCGCCGGCTGCTCGGGGTGGACGTCAAGATGCGCCAGTACGCCGAGGGCCGCAAGTTCGTGCACGGCGTGGTGGAGCGGGTCGGCATGGAGGGGTTCAACTCGATCTTCAACTCGCCGCTCACGCTGCCCCGGTTGTCCGAGTTGGGCGACCCGGACGCCTGGGTGGCCCGGGTGCACGGCCCGGCCGGCACCATTCCGGCCGCTGGCTGACCGCCCGCCGGTGGCCGCGCTCGCCCCGCCGGTGGCCGCGATCCGGGTGGCGGTCCGTCGCGCGCTGACCGGTCTGCCGTCCGGTGGGCCGGTGCTTGTCGCCTGTTCCGGCGGAGCCGACTCGCTCGCCCTCGCGGCGGCCACCGCGTTCGTGGCGCCCCGACTGGGCCGCGCCGCCGCGCTGGTCACCGTCGACCACGGCCTGCAGGACGGCTCGGCGGAGCGTGCCGAGGCGGTGGCCGCCTGGGCCGGTGGGTTCGGGTTTTCGTCGACGACAGTGGTGCGGGTGGAGGTGGCGGGTCGTCCGGGTGGGCCGGAGGCGGCCGCCCGGGAGGCCCGTTACCAGGCGTTGACCGAGGTGGCCCGGGAGCAGAACGCGGTCGCGGTGCTGACCGGGCACACCCGCGACGACCAGGCGGAGACGGTGCTGCTCGCGCTCGCCCGGGGCGCCGGTCCGCGCGGGCTGGCCGGGATGCCGGCCCGGCGGGACCTGAACGGGGTGCCGCTGCTGCGTCCACTGCTGGAGATCGGCCGGGAGCAGACGCGCGCCGCGTGTGCCGTGCTGGGGTTGAGCCCGTGGCAGGACCCGCACAACACCGACCCGTCGTACGCCCGCTCCCGGGTTCGGGCCGACCTGCTGCCGGCGCTGGTGCGGGCGCTCGGGCCCGGCGTGGTGGACAACCTCGCGCGTACCGCCGGTCTGGTGGCGGCCGACAACGCCGCGCTCGACGAGTTGGCGGCGACGGCGCTGGCGGGGGCCCGTTGTCCCGACGGGGGGCTCCGGGTGTCGGCGCTCGCCGGTCTGGTTCCCGCGGTGCGGGGCCGGGTGCTGCACGCCTGGGCGCGGGAGTTGGGCGCCCTGCCCGGTGCGTTGTCGCACCGGCACGTCAACGCCCTGGACGCGCTGGTCACCGCTTGGCACGGTCAGGGCCCGACCGACCTGCCCGGGGGTGTCCGGGTGCTCCGTCGTGCCGACCGGTTGGCGCCTGTCCTCCCGGGGTGAGAGACCTGCTCAGTCGTTGTGCGTCCGGTCCCGGAAGGTGGTCCGGTAGCTGTGTGGGGTGGCGCCGACCCGGCGACTGAAGTGGTGGCGTAGCGCCGCGGCGTCGCCGAAGCCGGACTGGTCGGCGACGGCCTCCACGCTCAACGGGGTCTCCTCCAGCAGCCGCCGGGCGAGCAGCACCCGTTGGTTGGTGAGCCAGTCGTGCGGCGTGGTGCCGGTCTCGGCGCGGAACCGGCGGGCGAACGTGCGTGGTGCCATGCCGGCGCGGGCGGCCAACTCCTCCACGGTGGTCGTCCGGTCCAGGTGACCCATCAGCCACTCCAGCACCGGTTCCAGGGTGGGCGCCTCGGGCGCCTTCGGGATGGGCGCCTCGACGTACTGTGACTGGCCGCCGTCGCGGTGCGGGGGGACCACCATCCGCCGGGCCAGCCGGGTCGCGGTGGCCGAACCGTGCTCCTGACGGATCAGGTGCAGGCAGGCGTCGATGCCGGCGGCCGTGCCGGCGCTGGTGAGCAGCCGGCCGTCCTGCACGTAGAGCGAGTTGCAGCGCACCCGGGCGCGTGGGTGGCGGCGTTGCAGTTCGTCCACGTACCGCCAGTGGGTTGTGCATTCCCGGTCGTCGAGCAGGCCGGCCTCGCCGAGCAGGAAGGCGCCCGAGCAGACGCTGAACAGGTGCGCTCCGCGGGTGTCGGCCCGGCGCAGCGCCTCCAGCACCGGGTCGGGAACGGTGGTGCCCTGGCTGTGCGCGGGGATGGCCACCAGGTCGGCCTCGTCGACCGGGCCGAGGTCGGCGTGCGGGGTGAGGTGGAAGCCGGACGACGTACGCACCGGAGCGCCGTCGGGGCTGCACACCTGGAAGCGGTAGCCGGGGAAACCGTCGGCGGTGCGGTCGGTGCCGAACACCTCGGCGAGCACGCCGAGTTCGAAGGGGGCGACCTGGTCGAGCGCGAGGACGGCGATGGACCGGAGCATGTGACGAGGGTAACCCGACAGGTGGCAGTAAATCGATGACCAATGGCATTGCTGCCACTGTCCGGTCGGCGTGAGCGGGCGCAGACTTGTCTCAGTCCGGTGCGCACCGGCGGCGAAACCGACAGCAATCATGCGAAAGTGAGCGCCGCCATGGAGTTCCTGCTCTTCCTCCTCTTCCTCGTCCTGCTCGTCGCCGCCTCGGCGGCTGGGCTGACCGTCGACAGTCACGATTCGGCCGACTGGAAGCCCAGCGACGACGGCCGCC
This sequence comes from Micromonospora sp. NPDC023888, assembly GCF_040639415.1. NCBI lineage: Bacteria > Bacillati > Actinomycetota > Actinomycetes > Micromonosporales > Micromonosporaceae > Micromonospora > Micromonospora sp. NPDC023888. Next base: position 123,674 of record NZ_JBEZZW010000004.1, read on the forward strand.
GCTGGCGGTCCCGTACCAACTGATGCGATTAGCATCGTTTGCCCAGAAAATCCCCGGCGGGACCGCGCCAAAAGGTGCGGCCCCGCCGACGGAGGCCATCCGACGTACGGCAGGCTAGGAGTCATGGCTGACGGCTCCTGGTACGACGCCGACATCGACCACGTGATCATTTCCGAGGCGCAGATTCGCGAGAAGACGGCGGAGCTGGCCAAGCAGGTCTCCGCCGACTACTCCCACGTCAACGACGGGCTGCTGCTCGTGTGCGTGCTCAAGGGTGCGGTGATGTTCATGGCGGACTTCGCCCGGGCGTTGGGCCGTAACGGCCCCCCGGCCGAACTCGACTTCATGGCCATCTCCTCCTACGGCCAGGGCACCACCTCGTCCGGGGTGGTCCGCATCCTCAAGGACCTGGACCGGGACATCGCCGGTCGGCACGTGGTGGTCGTCGAGGACATCGTCGACTCCGGGCTCACTCTCTCCTGGCTGCTGCGCTACCTGGAGTCCCGCTCGGCGGCGAGCGTCGAGGTCGTCGCGCTGTTCCGCAAGCCGGACGCGGTCAAGGTGCCGGTCCCGGTCAAGTACGTCGGCTTCGACATCCCCACCGAGTTCGTGGTCGGCTACGGCCTGGACTTCGGCGAGCGCTACCGGGAGCTGCCGTACGTCGGGGTGCTCAAGCCCGAGGTCTACGCCCGCTCCTGACGCCGGCCGCGCCCCGCCGGGGTGCCCCGGAGGGGGCGTGAGGCCGACTCGCATCGGCATCCATCGAGCCGACGTTCAGCGCGCTCTCAGCTCTTGCGGCTACCGTGGACCCGGTGGCCCGGAGGTTACTCCGTGCCCGACCCCCCTCGGCCGCGTGATCGGGCCGTCGGGTGGCCGGGCCGGACTCCCCGCCACGCCGGTTTCCACCCGGACCCGCCGTACGCGGGTGGCGGGGCTGGTGGGCCTGCCCACGGTGCGCGCCATCGATATGAAAGGTGCGCCCAGTGCGGGGCTCGCGAGCTCACTCCTCGCGTACACGGTGTACCGTCGAATGACCGCGGCGCGGCAGTTTTCGCGTCTCGGGGTCGAGGCCGCCCCGCATGGCAGCTCCGACCGCCGCTCACCGCGGCGACACCAATCAGATGGTCAGGACGTCGATCAGGAGGATGCGGGCGCTCCGGCGCTCGACAACAGTATGGAACGTACGCGTTTCTTCCGCCGACCGGTGGTCTGGATCATCCTGGTCATCCTCGGCGCAGTTGTGCTCAGTCAGCTGTTCACCGCTGGTCCCAGCTACCACCGCGTGGACACTTCCGTTGCGCTCGACCAGCTCCACACCGCCAAGATCAACAAGGTGGTCTTCCAGGACAAGGAGCAGACGCTCCAGTTGGACCTGGCCCAGAAGACCAGGTTCGGCAAGACCGAGACCAACAAGATCGAGGCTCAGTTCCCGTACCAGGTCGGTGACGAGATCTGGAACGAGGTGCTGGACGCCAAGGCGGCCAACCGGGTCACCGGCCCGGCCGACGCCAAGGTCTCGTCGGACAGCATCTGGGTGAGCCTGCTGGTCAACCTGCTGCCGATCGCGTTGCTCGTCCTCCTGCTGCTGTTCTTCATGTCGCAGATGCAGGGCGGCGGCTCCCGGGTGCTCAACTTCGGCAAGTCCAAGGCGAAGATGATCACCAAGGACACTCCGAAGACGACCTTCGCGGACGTCGCGGGCGCCGAGGAGGCCGTCGAAGAGCTGTACGAGATCAAGGACTTCCTGCAGAACCCGGCCAAGTACCAGGCCCTGGGCGCCAAGATCCCGAAGGGCGTGCTGCTGTTCGGCCCGCCCGGCACTGGTAAGACGCTGCTGGCCCGCGCCGTCGCCGGCGAGGCCGGGGTGCCGTTCTACTCCATCTCCGGCTCCGACTTCGTGGAGATGTTCGTCGGTGTCGGCGCCAGCCGGGTCCGCGACCTCTTCGAGCAGGCCAAGACCAACGCTCCGGCGATCGTCTTCGTCGACGAGATCGACGCCGTCGGTCGACACCGTGGCGCCGGCATGGGCGGCGGTCACGACGAGCGCGAGCAGACGCTCAACCAGTTGCTCGTCGAGATGGACGGCTTCGACACCAAGGGCGGCGTCATCCTGATCGCGGCCACCAACCGGCCGGACATCCTCGACCCGGCGCTGCTGCGCCCGGGCCGGTTCGACAGGCAGATCCCGGTGGACGCCCCCGACATGGAGGGCCGCAAGGCCATCCTGCGGGTGCACGCCAAGGGCAAGCCGTTCGCCCCCGACGTCGACCTCGACTCGGTGGCACGGCGTACCCCGGGCTTCAGCGGCGCCGACCTGGCCAACGTGATCAACGAGTCGGCCCTGCTCACCGCCCGCAAGGACCAGCGGGCGATCAGCAACGACTCGCTCGAAGAGTCGATCGACCGGGTGATCGCTGGTCCACAGCGACGGACCCGCGTGATGAGCGACCAGGAAAAGAAGATCACCGCGTACCACGAGGCTGGGCACGCGCTTGTCGCCTGGGCGCTGCCGCACGCCGCGCCGGTGCACAAGGTGACGATCCTGTCCCGTGGTCGCTCGCTGGGCCACACCCTGGTGCTCCCGACCGAAGACAAGTACACCCAGACCCGCGCCGAGATGATCGACACTCTGGCGTACGCGCTGGGCGGTCGGGCCGCCGAGGAGCTGGTCTTCCACGAGCCCACCACCGGTGCCGGCAACGACATCGAGAAGGCCACCCAACTGGCCCGCGCGATGATCACCCAGTACGGCATGAGCTCGAAACTCGGCGCCATCAAGTACGGCACCAGCGGAGACGAGCCGTTCCTCGGCCGCAACATGGGCCACGAGCGGGACTACTCGGACTCCGTGGCCGCCGAGATCGACGGTGAGATGCGGGCACTCGTCGAGCTGGCGCACGACGAAGCCTGGGAGATCCTTGTGGAATACCGGGATGTCCTGGACAACATCGTGCTCGAACTGATCGAGAAGGAAACCCTTTCCACGGCCGACATGGCGCGGATCGGTTCCCGGGTGGTCAAGCGCCCGCCGCTGGCGCCCTACAACGGCTTCGGTAAGCGCCAGCCGTCCACCGAGCCGCCCGTGCTCACCCCCGCGGAGAAGGACAAGCTCAAGGCGCAGGCCCAGGCCGACGGCGCGCAGGCGTCCGTTGGCGGTGGCGCACCGTCCAACAACTCGGACGGTACGCACTGAGCAACGACCCGACGGCCAGCTCCCCCCACCGGGAGCTGGCCGTCTCCGCGACCGAGCCCGACGGCGACGACGGGCTGGACTACGTTGCCGCCCGGCTGATCAGCGGCCGGCTCACCGGCCGGCCCGTCGAGGACGCCGTCGACCTCGGCCGTATCGAGAAGGCCGTCCGGGAGATCCTCATCGCGGTCGGTGAGGACCCGGACCGCGACGGGCTCCAGCAGACCCCGGCCCGGGTCGCCCGCGCGTACGCCGAACTCTTCGCCGGCCTGCGGGTCGACCCGGCCCAGGTGCTCAGCACCACCTTCGAGGCCAACCACGAAGAGCTGGTGATCGTCCGGGACATCGACGTGATGAGCCTCTGCGAACACCACCTGCTGCCCTTCCGCGGCAGCGCGCACATCGGCTACATCCCCGGCCCGGACGGACGCATCACCGGCCTGTCCAAGCTGGCCCGGCTGGTCGAGGTCTTCGCCCGCCGACCCCAGGTGCAGGAACGGCTCACCTCGCAGGTCGCCGACCTGCTGATGAGCAAACTCGCCCCCCGCGGCGTCGTCGTCGTGCTGGAGTGCGAGCACATGTGCATGGCGATGCGCGGCATCCAGAAATCCGGCGCCAAGACCATCACGTCGGCGGTACGCGGCATCCTGCAGACGGACTCCAAGTCCCGTGCCGAGGCAATGGCGCTGATCATCCCGCGCTGACAGCCGACGCATCCCGGCCGGTCGACCCCTGCGGGGGACGGCCGGCCGTCGCCTTTCCACCCGTCCGCTCTCCTGCCCGCCGCCGACCAGCCGGGCAGGTCAGCCGGCGAGCAGGACCAGCAGCAGGCCCGCCGTCACCAGCACCGCCGGCACCAGGCACACAAGCGCGCCGAAGCGCACCGTGCGGTCCAGTCGCTCGGCGGGGCTCACCCGGAACAACCGCCCAATGCCCACCCAACCGGCGACGAACGCGACCGCCGGCATCGGCAGCCCACAGATCAACGCTGCCACACTGGCCGGTCCCACCCCCGTCGCCGACCACACCGCGACCTGGATCAGCGGCACCACGAGCGCCAACGGCCCGTACACCAGAAGGTTGCGCACCCGCGCCGGCCAGGACCCCGGCCGGAAGAACCGGCGTCGCGCCGCGAGGGCCGCGTCCGCCGCCTCGGCCCGCCCCCGCGCGGCCCGCAGCGCCGCCAGCACGGCCGCCGGACCGCCCGCCATCGACCGGGACGCCTCGGTCAGTTCCGGCGGTGACGGCACCAGCGAAATCGCCGGTACGCCCAACTCGCGCAGCCGTTCCTGCTGGCTCGCCAGCCCGGTACGGACCACCGTCAGCTCCTCCCGGGCGGTCTCCGCCGACCTGGCCTGCTCACCGGCGGCGGCAGCCGCACTGCGGCGTACCCCGTCAAGCTGGCGGGCCGCGGCCAGGTACTCCCCCCAGGCCGTGCCGGGCTCGACCGCAGCCTGAGTGGCGTCCCCGGTCGCCGCGGCGACCCGCTGCCGCCCCGGCCCGGTCACCGTCGTCGCCTCCGGAGTCATCTCGACATCCCCTGCCCGCGCCACCGGATCACCCGGCCTCGTCGGCGAACGGCACCAGGACCGTGCCCCGCTCGTCCGGACCATCCCAGAGCACCGCCCGGTCCGGTCGAGCCCGCCACTCCACAGTTCGACCGAAGACCGCGGTGAGCTGCCCGACCGGCACATCCAGCACGACCACGGCGGCCAACTTGTCGACCTCGCCCGGCGGCTCGAACAGCGCCGCGAACGGGGGCACCGCGCGCCACCAGCCCAACAGGTGTCTCCCCGTCGGCGGCCCGTTGCGCAGCAGCGCACGCAACCGCTCCACCGGCAGCTCCCGAGGGCCCGGCCGGTCCAGACCGAAGGCCACCAGGTACGTCGGCAGGTCGTCGGCCGGAGCCGCGAGCAGCGTCGGCAGATCCACCAGTTCGGCCGGATGCCGGGCAGCCAACTCCGCCGTCAACGACTCCGCCAGCGCCCGAGCGCCCGGGTCCGCCACCGCCACCAGGAAACGGGCGGTGCCCGGCGCATGATGGTCCGCGGTGCTCCGGGCCGCCGTCGCCAGCAACCCGCCCGCCGCGGCACCCGACCCCAGCACCGCGAGGTTGCGGCCCGCGGCCGGCCCCAACGGTACGGCGACCGTCGAGCGGGCCACGTCCACCGCGCGGCCCAACAGGGCAGCCGGCCCGTGCGCCTGCCCCGCCAACGCCGCCCGGTGTCGCGGATCGTTGCCCAGCAGCGGGCGAGCGTAACCGGCGAAGACGACAGGCGGCACCGACCCGGCCGGCCGAGCCGCCCACAGCTCGTGCCGCAGCTCCTCCACCACCGCCGGATGGTCCTGCGGATCAGGGTGCCGGATCAGCCGCTCATGACCTCGGGTCGCGCCCCGGGGACCGCCGAGGCCGCCTGCGGTGTTCACCACCGCACTGCCCACCGGCAGCCCGGCGGCCGAGTCGTTCGTCGGCTCCAGGACCGGACTGCCACCCGGCAGCGCCACCCGTACCGGAAACTGCCCGAGCACCGAATCCCGATGACCCGCATCCGCGCGGGCACTCAACCCCAGCTCACCCGCACCGGCCAACACCAGGTGCACGCCGTACGCCCGACCGGCCCGAGCCAGCCCGTCCAACTGGGCGGCCACCTCGGCGGCCAACCGGTCCCGCTCGGCGAAGAGGAACGGCACATTGTCCAACACACAGACGACCCGGGGCAGCTTCTGGTGCTGCCGCAACTCGGCGAAGCGTTGGCCGCCGGCCCGCGCCCCAGCCTCCGTCCTACGCTGCACCTCGGCCGTCAACTCGTCGAGCAGGTCCCGGACGTACTCCCGATCCGCGGCCATCGCGGCGGCGCGCACCTGCGGAATCCACGACCGGTCCCGCTCGGTCTGCAGAAACTCCACGAACGACTCACCATCGCCGAGATCCACCAGGTAGAGCGCCAGGTCGTCCGGGCCGTACCGGGCGGCCAACCCCAGCAACGCGGTGGTCAGGAACGCCGAGCGACCCGCCGCGGACCGCCCACTGACCAGCCAGTGCGGAGTCAGCTCGGTGAAACCCAGCGGCACCGACCGCCCCCCGGCATCACCGACCGTGGTGGTCATCCCCTCCGCGGAATCCGACTCCCACAGACGCTCACCCGTCGGCGGCAGCAGAGCCGCCAACCCCAACCGCGAACCGGCCTCCACCTGCTCGGCCAGCCGCCGACACACCGCGTCGACCAACTCAACCGGCGGGTCCGCCTCGACGAAGACCGGTGAGTTCAGTCCACCCGGTGGATCCGCGCCCGGACTGGCGAAGGACGCCCTCGGTGGGTCACCGAGCAGCGCGTACGCGTTGCGCAGCGCCAACGGTGTGCTGTGCGGCAGCGCGGCCCGAGTCGCGTACGGGCCGGCCGGAGGCCAGCCGGCCACCACCAGATGCAAGCCGGCGGCAGGCCCCTGCTCGGCGAGCGCCTCGATCCGTGCCAGATCGGTCGGGCTGGTCGACTCCGGCAGAGCGGCGAACACGAGCAACAGCGTGCGATCGTGCCGACGTCGTCCACTGGCCCCCGGCGTGACCCACTGCTCCGCCTCCGTCAGCACCGCCCGCAGACCCGCCACGTCCACCGCCGGCGGCGGCAGCAGGCCAGCATCAGCGAGCGCCCCGAACGGGGTCAGCGCCGCACCCGTGGCATCCACCGCGCGAATCAACAGCGCACCCGCCGGCGTCGCCGCCAACAACCGCAGGAGTACGGCCCGGAGCAACCCCGCCACCCGAGGCTCCCGAGCGTCAGCGTCCACGCTCAGATGACCGGTGCCGACAAGTGGCACCAACGCGGGAAAACGGGCATCGTCCAACGGTGCCGCCGTGCCGACCCGCACGAACGGCGGCGGGCCGTCACCCGCCGGAGAGTCCACGGTGAGCGAGTCCAACGCGGCGCCCGACCAACCCGGGGCCAACCGCGCGGCGGCCACTCGGAGACGATCGGCCAGCTCGTACTGGCGGCGCTGATCGGCAGGGGCCGGCCGGGTCTCGTCCAGAATTCCGGCCGCAGCGGTCGCGACGGCCGCTGCCCGGCGATGCAGCGCAGCGGCGCGGTTCGTACGTGCCTTCGGACCGGCCACCGCGTCCACCCCCTCTGCCCGAGGTTGGCAACCCCTCCCGAGCAGAGACGGTATCCCAGCCGAGGCTGCTCCTTCGGGAGGTGGCACGGCGCTGCGCCAGTGATGTCGTGGATCTCACCGATGGATAGGGGTCCGTCACGATCCGCTGGATCTGAGGCATTGGCTCCGGGGCGTCCAGCCGATAACGTCAGGAGGTGGAATCAGTGCAGCCCCCCGCCGGTTCCCAGGTCTCCCACGTACCGGCCCAACGGGCACCCTCGGAGCAGCTTCCACCCGCCCCGGTGCCACCGGAGACGCAGCCACCACGCCGCCGAATGCGGACGGTGCTCACGGTCGTCGCCGGGGTGCTTGCGCTGCTCTGCGTCGGCGGGCTCGCCATGGGCCTTGTGCTGTATCACCGCGCGTCCGCCCCGGACCGCAGCGCGCCCGACGTGGTGGTGGACAACTATCTGCGTGCGTTTCTCGTCGATCGCAACGACGCGAGAGCAGACCTCTTCACCTGCGAGGGCGGGTCGCAACTGCAGTCGCTTCGCTCGCTGCGAGCCGACCTACTTACGCGTGAGCAGGAACTTAACGTCACAATCTTGGTTAGCTGGGGCAGCCTTGAGGTCAAAGGCGAAGGCGATGCGGCCTCCGTCGTGACGGTGATCCGGCGTAGCGCCACAGTCGATGGTATCCAGCAGAGCCTAACGGACACCTGGCAGTTCGACGTGAGAAAACAGGATGACTGGCGGGTGTGTGGAGGCATCAAAGTGGCTTAGCTTCATTCAATCCAGAGCAGGTGGACCGGAACCTCCAATGTGGTGGGTGACTGGCCGCGCCAGGCCCAGCGGTACCACTCCACCTCCGGAGTGATCCGGACGCAGATGTCTCCCTCGGCACCCGAGTAGGTCTCGGTGACCGCCCGCAGGTCGCGGTGCTCCAGACCGCCCTCGACGTGCACCACCCGGCGGCCGGTGACGGCGTCCGCCTCGAAGACGGGTGTGGGGACCCGATGTGCCGGGCCGTCCAGCGAGACCAACCGGATGCCAGTTTCGCGAGGGCTCTCCGATTCCGGCCGGCTGCCAACGGTCTCGACCCAGACCCGTTCCACCGGCACCAGGGGCGCGAACACCTCGACCTGGTCGGCCTCGGCCCGGTACCACTCGTGCTCGGGAATCACCGGCACATAGGTCCGGGCGCTCTGCACCACCCGGTCGTCCGCGCGCAGGTCCCCTCGCCAACCCAACCCCGGCAGACCGACCAGCACCCGTCGCCCGCGTAGTTCCACCCGCTCGGTGGCGGGAACCATGGACAGCGGGCGGGGTGGTCGGGGAGCCCAGTCGGGCTGGTCGGCGAACGGGTCCGGCAACGGTCCGGTCATACCCGTGGTGGCCTTACTCGGCAGCGCGCAGCGGGGCACCCCGCTCGCGCATGAACGGGATCGGATCGATCGCACCGCGGCTGGACCGGTCGCTGCGCAGGTGCACCTCGAAATGCAAATGTGGGCCCGACGAGTTTCCACTGCTGCCGACCTGCCCGATGACCTCACCGGCCGGCACGATCTGGTCCGGTGCGACTCGGGGACGGACCACCATGTGGCAGTACCGGGTGATGTTGCCGCCAGCGTGCAAGAGGTCGACGAACCACCCGCAGCCACCCTTGCCGGGGTACCCGTCCACGTCGCAGTTCCGCCGTCCCTGGTTGTCCGGGTCGCAACGGGCCACCAGCACCCGCCCGGCGGCCGCGGCTCGGATCTCGGTGCCCTTGGCCGCCCCGATGTCGACCCCGTTGTGGCTGGGGCGGTCGGCGGTCCGGAATCCGGAACCGACGTCACCGGGGATCGGGGCGGTCCAGCCGGAGGCGGCAATCTCGCCGTGCTCGGCCGCGTTGCACACGGCCTTGCCGTTGATCTCGACGGTGCGGGCCGCCCCGCCAGCAAGGGCGTCGACGATTTTGCTTGCCAACTCCTCGTGCTTGGCGTACGCGTCTGGATAGGCGCTGACCTGCACCTGCTGCGCCACCACGGTCAGTGGCCGGCGTTGCCAGCTCCGCACCTTGACGAGTTTCTCGTAGAACTTGCGAGCGGTGTACGCGGGTGTCATCCGCTCGGCGACGGACCCCCAGCCCGGCCGTTGTTGAAAAAGGCCAAGCGAGTCGTGGTCGGCTCCGACTCCCTCGTGTGGCAGGGCCAGAGACGCGGGAACGTCGCTGTTCGCCAGGTTGCGCAGGGCCGACTCCTGCATCGCGGTGGCCAGGGCGATCACCCAGCCCCGTGAGGGCACCCCCATGTCCTGGCCGATCTTGATGATGATCGCGGCATTGCGGACCTGGGCGTCGCCGTACTCGGTGAACCGTGGCAACTCGCCGGCGATGTCTACCGGACGGACCGGGCCGCAGCCCCAACCGGCCAGGGTGTCCCCGTTCTCGGCGTCGCCACCGAGCCCACTGAGGAAGAACGCGGCGGTGCCGCCGGTGCAACAGAGCAGGAGTAGTACCCCGGTGAGGATCGTGGCGATCACCCCGATCCGCAGGCGCCGACGCGGAGGGGCCGCGTCACCGCCGACGGTCATTGCCGTTCCCAATCCACCACGTCGACCAGCCAGCCGCCGTCGGCGGCGACCAACTCCAGCCGGAGCCGACCGCTGTCGAGCGGCAACAGCACCTCGACGAACGTCTGGGTGCGTGCCCGCACCTCCGGTGGCCCGGTGACCTCCTCGGCCGGAACTCCGCCGGGGTCGGCACCGGACAGCTTCTCCGTCAACGCCGGTGTCGACAACGGCCGAAGGCCGGCCTGCCACTGCTCGGCGGCTAGCCCGGGCCGGCCGAGCCAGGCCTTGGCGAACCGGTCGGCGGTCTGCTCAGGTGTGCGGGCACCCGCCCGAGTGACCGGCGACGGCGGAGCCTCGGTGGACTTCACGCCATCGTCACCGGCCGTCGGGTCCACTGTGGTGATCGGTCGGTCCGGCCGGTTGCTCAGTCCGTCCGTCGGATCGGGCGGGCCGGAGACCAGGCGTGCAGCCCCGATCACACCGAAGATGAGCACCGCGATCACCAGCGCCACCCCCAGCCGGGACCGCAGCGCCCGGGTGAAGAGAAACTCCAGGGCCCGTCGCATCGCCGTCACCGGGCCTCTGAGCGCACCCGCGGTCCGGTACGGTCCGGCACGCGCTCCGTGGAGCCCGGTCGGTAGACCACGAACGACGGGTTCTCGGCCGGCACGTCGGGCTCGGTCCAGGTCGCCGGCTGCCGCCGCCGAGGCTGAGGCGGGACCTTGCGGCCCCGGCCGCCGGTCTCCTCCTTCGTGGCCTCATCAGCGCGTTCCTGACCGTCCGGTCGCACGTTGCCGGTCCGTTCGGACCCGACCGGAGCGGCTGGCGCCGGCGCCGGGTCCTCCCTGCGCGCCTCTGGGCGCAGTCGGGTCTGCTCGGCGACCGGCGACCGGCGACGTCCACCCACCGGCTCCGCGGTGCCGCCGGGCTCGACCACGTCGAGCCGCGCCGCGACGCGAATGTCCCGGAAGAACCGACGGTGCCAGGAGCCCGCCGAGCTGACCGCCTCGCTGCTGTCCTTGCCGCCGAGCTGGGTTATCCGCCGGTACGGGCGCAGCAACAGCCAGCCGACCACCCCGCAGAGCCAGACCAACACCACCTGGAGCCAGCCGGGCAGGGTGGGCGTACTCATGATCAGATCGACAGCGAACAGATAGATTGCGGCCCCGGTGCCGAAGATCGCGATGTTGAAGACTGCGGCGACCACGGCGTTCGCCAGGCGGCGCAGCCCGGCGCTCGCCGGCCGGAGCAGGCCGACCGTGCCCAGGATGGGTGCCGCGATCACCGCCCACCGGAAGATCAGGAACCCCAGCAGAACCAGCAGCGACGCGGTCAGGTCGAACATGGCGAAGAGCACCGAGGCCAGCACGGCAATGAACCCGGCACCGACCCGGTCCATGTCCCGCACTCCCTGGAGGTACTCGTAGGCCTCCGGGTCCTCGGTCTGGATCTGCTGGGCCACCCGCGCCCACTGCTGCTGCTTCGCCTTGATCGTCGGTTCGCGGGTGGCCGGGTTGGCGCGTAACTTCTCGACTTCATCCCAGGACAGCGCCTTGGCGTCGTAGAGCGCCGGGCCATACTTACGAGCAGTTTCACTGTCAGCCGAGCCGAGTACCCCTCGCACCCAGTTCCGGTAGAGCATGGTTTCGGTCGCGGTGTCGCTGGCTCGGACGGCAGGGGTCCTGAGGTCCTTGCACCGATCAGCATCGATGCATCTTCCTGGGGCCGGTTCCTTTGCCTGCGGGCCGACTGCGTCGTGCACAACTCCGAGACTGGTGACGAGCGCACCGTCGGCGACGTTGGCTGACTTGACTGGCCAAGCGGCCAGCGCCGTGACCGCGACCATCACCAACAGGGCCCACCCGGCGGTGGTCATCGCATTGCTCATGTCGGACTGACGGGACCGCCAAAGGAGGTACAGCCCCACTACGCACAGGGTGACGATCCCGAAGACGCTGAATACCTTCTCGTACACAGCCTTCGTCGCTTGCTCGACAAGCGGGTCAGCCCAGCCCCACATCGAGCCGGGATCCCACGCGCGCTCTCTGAGTGCGTTCGAGGCGCCGATGACGGCCGTAGCGGCCATGAACTCGCCGTTCGCGATCGTGGTGGTGAACTTGTAGTCCGGATGTAGCACGCTCGACGCGCAGCCACCGTCTATGTCATAGGTGTTATAGCTGTAGCCCGCATATCCGTAGAGGCTGTACCGACCAGCTACTCCGTTCGCAGCCTCTGTTGGCGGCGCGGCGGCGAACCAGCCGGCGAGGCCGGAATCCGGCGTACCCGGGGTCGGCGCGTTACGGCACTTGACCTCGTCCTCACTGACCGCTTGCAGTTTCCCCACGCAGGTGCGGAAGTCGGCCTGCCATTCCTGGGTCGTGCAGAGGTCGGCGCGGGCCTGGGCGGCGGGCGGCGCGGCGGCTGCGGCCCCAGCGCCGATCAGCGGCCAGGTGAGAGTGGCCCCGGCCAGTACGCCGAGGGCGAGCAGGAACGACGCGATCCTTGCCCAAGCCCTCGCCATGTCACGCCTCCAGATCCGGCAGGGAGATGCTCGGCAGCACGCCGGCTGCCGCGGCTATCGCGGCGGGCGTCGTGTCGAGGTGGTCCAACAGCCCTTCGACGTACGAGACGTCGACGCGGACCTTCTGCACCCGGCCGTCGACGTCGCGCATCACGAACTCGCGGAAGCCGAGACGGCTGGACGAGCTGGTGTCGGCGGCGGAGAGTGAGGCCAGGGTTGCTTCGTACCCGTCGTTGACCGGCACCCGCAGCAGCCGTAGCGCTTCGGAGGCGATCTCGGCGTCCTCGGCGATCCGGCCGACGAAGACGGTGGAGACGAGGTTTTGCACGTCGAGGCCGAGGATGTCGCGGGGGTTCTGCGAGGCGACCAGGGCGGCGAGGTTCCATTTGCGGGAGTCCCGGGCGAGCCGGACCAGGAACGAACGCCCGGAGCGCCAGCCCTCCATGAAGTGCGCCTCGTCGAGGCCGACGAGCTTGCGTGACGACATCGACCCGCCGTAGCAGCGGCGGACGGCGAGCCGGTGCGCGGTGTGCAGCATCGGCAGGGCGAGCGCCTCCTCGGCGGACCAGTACTCACGTTCGATCTTGAGGTCGGGCAACCGCAGCCCCGCCATGGTGATCACGGTGAGTGCGGCGTCGGCGCCGAGCAGCCCTTCGGGTGGCCGGCCGAAGAAGAGCATGGCCAGTGGCATCTCGGCGGTGTCCAGCAGGAGGTTCGCCAGCTCCTTGCCGGCGTCGTCGTCGAGACGACCGAGGCAGCTCACCACGTCGTCCAGGGTGGACGTCTCCTCGGCGGGGACCTGCCGGACCGCGTGCCGGAACAGGGTGGCGGTCGACGCCTCGCGGGCCACCTGCGGCGGAACGAGCATCATGCAGATGTCCTGGACGAGCATGCGCCGCTCGGCCCGGGCGTTGGAGACCGCGATCTCGAACTCCCGGTCACCAGACGCGCCGGCAGCGAACTCGGTACGCAGCGGTGTGGGGATGAGGGAGTAGGGCGCCAGGGTGCCGTGCTCCGAGCCGGTCAGGTTCAACACCCGGGAGTACGGTCGCAGCTCGGGCATCGCGCAGAGCCGGGCCAGCGGCCCGGACGGGTCGAGTAGGGTCACCTGGACACCTCGGCGGGCGGCCAGGTAGCCGAGCGCGCCGAGCAGGGTCGACTTGCCACCTCCCGGTTCGGCGACGAAGACCGCCAGCCCGGAGCGTTCCCGGACCTCCATGGGGAAGTGCAGGTCGAGGAAGACGGGCCGGCGGCAGGTGCCGGCGGTCCGGCCGATCAGGTCGCCCCGCCGGTCGCCGACGTTCGAGGCGGCCTGGGGGAGCGCGGCGGCGAGCAGTGGCACCGGCATGCGTCGGACGTAGCCGGTGTTGGCGATCGGCTCGCCGGGGATGAACTCGCGGGCCAGCCAGTCCTGGTTCTTCGGGTGTTGCAGGGAGATGCGCAGCTCCCGGGAGTAGAGCTGGATGAGCCGGCGGGCGCGCTCCAGGCATTCCTCCCTGGTCCGGCCGCCGACGGCGATCCGGTGCCAGCCGTGTGCGCGGGCCGAGTCGACCGGCAGGCCGGTGGTCATCTCGTCGCCGATCACCAGCGCGCGCTTGGCAAGTCGTTCCAGCTCCGGGGGTGCGTCGATGCCGTGCTCGGCGTAGTCGAGCTGCTGCGAGCGGATCATCCGCAGCCGGTGTTCGAGATTGCGGAAGGAGTCACCGGAGCCGAGGATGTCGACGCGGGTGGAAATCTCCATCGGCCACGGCAGCCGCTCGTGGAAGTGCAGCCAGGGCTCGTGCCGCTCGGGGATTTCTAGCGGCTCCATCCGGCCGACGGCGAGCACGGCGACGTGCCGTTCCTCGCCGGTCATCCGGTTGACGAGTTTCACCGTCGAGCCGTACGGGGTGCGGTAGCGCTCCACCTGTTCGGTCAGGGCGAGCAGGTCACCGCGTTCCCAGCGCCCGTCGGTGACCGGCGAGAGCGTGCCGGGCGGGGACATGCACAGCGCCACCGAGCGGTAGAGCAGCCACTCCAACTCCTGGGCGGTGACCCGCCGGCCGCGCATGCCGAACGCACCGAGCACCTCGTCGAACTGCTCCACGGTGCGGCCCAGCTTGCGGCGTTCGCCCTCGGCGGTGCCTCGGCCGAAGGTACGCAGCAACCGCTCGGTGAGCGAGTCGCCGAGGGAGCGGCGGGCGAAGGTGACGCCCAGATAGGTCTGCCCCTCGGCGTGGTTGACCGCCATCAGGTGCCGCTGGGCGGCGACCAGGTGATCGGCCCAACCGGTGGTGCCGGCCACGTCGGCGAGCGGCGCGGGGGTGTGTGCGTCGATGGTGCGCGCCCACTCGTCGGCGGGGAACGGCCGGGTGGTGCGGCGCAGGTGCAGCCGGAAGCCCGCCAGGCCGGCGTACTGCTCGGAGATGGCTGACAGGAGCGCTTCACGTTCGGCGTCCGGCCGGAATGCCCAGCGGACCTCGGGCAGCCAGTACCAGGCGGTCACGGTGTTGGGGGTGAAGGTCAGGTGACCGGCGATCTCGGTGATGGCCAGCTCGACCGACGGGTCCCGATCGCCGAATTTGATCTTCGGGGCGCGGACCCGGGTCGGTTTGGTCGGCCGGTCCGGTCGGCTCGCGGCGCGCTGTCGGGACGGCGCGATCTCGCGCCCGGTCGGCCCGGTGCCCGAGCCCCTGGGTCGATCCGGGTCGGCGGCGCGCCGTGGCGTGCGCTCCAGCGCCGGCCGATCCGTCGGCCCGGCGTTGGCTGGCTGCTCGGCCGTGGGCGTCGGCCGGGCCGTCTGGGCAGCCGGTCGGCTTGGAGTTGCCTGCCGATTCGCCGGCGCGGCCGTCGGACGGCTGTCCGGCGTGGCGTTCGCTGGCCCGCTGACGGGACCGGTGCTCGCCGGTGTGGTGGGGGTCGGGTCGGGCTCATCCGAAGGGCGGAGCATCGGCAGTCGGTCGCCGGCCTGGTGGGGCACCCGGGGCTCGCTGGCCGGGTGGACACCGCCGTGCCGTGGCTCGGTGGACCGGCGGCCGGGCTTGTCGTCGGGCGTCCATGGTGGTTCCAGCTCGGGAACCGGCCGGGCCGGTGTCTGGACAGCCTGCGGTGGGACCGTTGGCTGCTCCGGGGTGCTCGGGCCGGCCGTGACAGCTCGCGCGGCGCTCGGCCGTGCCCCGCCGAAGAGGTCAAGGAAGGGCGAGTCGATGTCGGCGTTCTCGCCGGCCGACACCGCACTGGGCTCGGCGGGTGGGGTTCGGCGGGGGATCGGCCGGGGCGCCTGGAACACGCCCACCGCGCCGTGACCGGGCGACGTCACGAGGGCAGGGTCGAGCGCCACCTCGTCCTCGTCGTCGGTGTAGTCGAACGATTGCGCACGGTGACCGGCCGGCACGGCCGGGTGGCCGGCCGGGGAGCCCGGCGTGGACGAGCGACTCATGCGACCGCCTTCGCGAATGGCGGCAGGCTCTCACCCGCGTCGTGTGACGAACCGATCGGCGTACGCCCGGTCATGCCAGCTCCTCCCGGATCCTGATCCGGCTGCCGACCAGGCGCGGGTCGCGCTGCTCGACCGCCGGCTCCCGGGTGCGTCGCCAGTCGGTGAGCGCGGTGCGGATGACCACCCGCGCCGGCCGATCGGGGTCGACGTGCCGGAAGATGAACGACGTGGTCACGATGGCGAGCGCGATCTCCCAGGCCGGGAAGAGCTCGACCGTGAACGTGAACAGCCAGTGGATGAACATGTAGAGGGGGACCAGCAGCATGAAGAGCCCGTACTGGGCGTAGGGCAGGTGGACCGGAAGGGTGTAACCGGGCGGCCCGAGGTAGACCAGGCGGGCCCGGTAGATGTCGTCGTCGGTGCGCAGCCGCATCTGGTGAACGCGCCTATTCGAAGATCAGGTCGATCAGGTAATCGCCGACGAAGAAGAGTGTTGCCGCGCCGGCGATGAAGGCGAGCCCGACGATCGCGATCGCGGAGCTGGTAAGCACCTTGGAGATCTCGCCCCGGCTGGCTCGGCCGATGAAGATGACGCCCAGGACGGCGAGCAGGATCGGCGCGATCTTGCTGGCGAAGAAGGTGACCACACTGTTGGTGTCGATCCCCTTCGGTGCCGGCTCCGCGAGCGGAGTCGACGCCAGGGTGGAGAGCGCGTGGGCGACGCCTGACGACGCCGTCTCCATGAGCTCGAAGGCGATCACTGGAACCTCCCCATAGCGCGGCCGGCGGTGCCGCGGCGGTGCGATAGGCAAGCCTGACGGGAAATCTGCTCCACAGGGCATGGCGTTCTTGACCCTGCGTTCGTTACTCACCACGGAGGGTGGCGAGGTTTGGGCGGATTTTCCCCGCTTCGGCCCTCCCTCCAAGCTTCGCCATCTCGATGCTGGGCAATTCCAAAGCGTACGGGCCGCCCCGGATTGCGACAAGCCGTGAAGGGACTGCCCGATACTGCCCGGATGACCGATCGTACACCTGTTCTAACTAGCACGTCAGGGGTGGTCGGTTGAGCCGACCCGGGTCGGTTGGCGCCGCTGCCGCGACCGGTACCGTCTAGTCGTGACCGATCTGGTGCGGGCCTCGGGCCCGGTGGTGATGGGCGTCCTCAACGTCACACCGGACTCCTTCTCCGACGGCGGACGGTACGCCGACCTCGACTCGGCCGTCGGACACGGCGTCCGACTGCGCGACGCCGGGGCGCACCTGATCGACGTCGGCGGTGAGTCGACCCGTCCCGGCGCTGAACGGATCGACGCCGCGACCGAGGTCGCCCGGGTGTTGCCGGTCATCCGCGAGCTGACGGCCGCCGGCGTGGCGGTCAGCATCGACACCACTCGCGCCCGGGTGGCGGAGGCCGCCCTGTCCGCCGGGGCGGCTGTGGTGAACGACGTCTCCGGCGGGCTGGCCGACCCGGACATGGCCCGAGTGGTTCGCGACGCACACTGCCCCTGGGTGTTGATGCACTGGCGTGGCCCCTCCCGCACCATGCGCGAGCTGGCCAGCTACGGGGACGTGGTGGCCGACGTCCGGGCCGAGCTGGCCCAGCGGATCGACGCGGCACTGGCCGCCGGAGTGGCCGCCGACCGCCTCATCGTCGATCCGGGCCTCGGTTTCGCCAAGACCGCCGCGCACAACTGGGAACTCAGCGCCCGTCTGCCGGAGCTGCTGGACCTCGGCTTTCCGCTGCTCTTCGCGGCCAGCCGCAAGTCGTACCTCGGCCGGTTGCTTGCCGCCCCGGACGGCACCCCGCGACCGACCGCCGAACGGGAGGCGGCCACCGTGGCCACCAGCCTGCTGGCGGTCGCCGCCGGCGCCTGGGGCGTACGCGTGCACGACGTGCGGGCCACCGTCGACGCGCTGGCCGTCTGGGCCGCGACCGGCAGCCCGCGCCTGGCGATGCCGTCGCCCGGCGAGGAGCGGACACGACACGATCACGAGCAGGAGGTGCGGCGATGACACCCGACCGGATCCACCTGACCGGCCTGCGGGCGCGCGGCCGACACGGGGTGTACGACTTCGAGCGGGCCCAGGGGCAGGACTTCGTGGTCGACGCCGTCCTCGAGATGGACCTGGCCCCGGCGGCGGCCAGCGACGACGTCACCGACACCGTCCACTACGGCGAGCTGGCCGAACGCCTGGTCGCAGTGGTGACCGGCGAGCCGGTGAACCTGATCGAGACCCTCGCTGATCGGCTCCTCGCGGTCTGCCTGGCCGACGAGCGGGTCCGCACCGCCACGATCACCGTCCACAAACCGGAGGCCCCGGTGCCGCACACCTTCACCGACGTGGCCGTCACCATGACCCGGACGCGGGACCGGTGACCAGGGCCGTGCTGTCGCTCGGCAGCAACCTGGGCGACCGGCTGGGCCACCTGCGCACGGCGGTCGCCACGTTCGGCGACACCGTACTCGTGCTCTCCGGGGTGTACGAGACTCCACCGTGGGGCGACGCCGACCAGCCCGCGTACCTGAACGCCGTGTTGCTGGCCCAGGACGCGACCGCGACCCCCCGCGACTGGCTGGAGCGGGCTCGCGACGCGGAGCGCGCGGCCGGCCGGGTCCGCGACCCGCGGCGGCGGTTCGGGCCGCGCACCCTCGACGTGGACGTGATCGCGGTCTGGGGCGACGACGACGAGCCGGTGTTCAGCGACGAGGAGGAGCTGACCCTGCCGCACCCCCGGGCGCACCTGCGGGCCTTCGTGCTGCGGCCGTGGATCGACATCCAGCCGTACGGTCGGCTGCCCGGCCACGGCTGGCTGACCGACCTGCTCACCACCGGCCCCGCGGCAGACGACGCGCTGGAACTGCGTCCCCGGCCGGAGTTGGCGTTAGAGTCGACGGCATGACCGAGCGGAGTCGGCCGGCATGACGCAGGCGAAGTCCCCACCACCGGGCGGGTCGGGCCCGGATCGGTCCCGGATGGGCCCCACCCGGATTTCGACACTTGTCGTGGCCGCACTGGCCGCGGCGGCGGTGGCCTGGCTGCTGATCAGCAGCCTCTACTACAGCGGCGTCCCCCGGCTGCCCTGGCTGCCGGTGGTGACGCTCGCCGGGCTCGCCGTGCTCGAGGGGTACGCCGCGATCAACACCCGGGGCCGGATCGAGCGCAAGCCCGGCCGGGATCCGGTCGACCCACTGCTGGTTGCCCGTCTCGTGGTGCTTGCCAAGGCGTCGGCGCTGGCCGCGGCCATCTTCGCCGGCTTCTACGCGGGGCTCACCGGCTGGCTCTTCCTGGAGACCACCCGGGCGGCCCTGGACGATCGACCGGCCGCTGGCGGGGGTCTGCTCGCCTCGCTGGCTCTGGTTGGTGCCGCGCTGTGGCTGGAGCGCTCGTGTCGGGTGCCGGAACGCCCTGACGACGAACACGAGCAGGACCCCCGGGAGAGCCGTCCCGGCCAGCGCTGAGCAGGGGGTTACGCCCGGCTCCGAGCGCGGGTACGGTGCCTGCGATCGGAGAGCAAGGGCCGCCCATGGTCCGTCCGCGCGCCGGACCGGGGCCGGCCGGCCACTGGGGAGGCGGCGTGATGGGTTACGAAGAAGGGGGCCGGGACCGCTCGGCCGAGCCCTCGTCCGGGGTGCCCGCCGCCGTCCTGGAGAACGTCTTCGACGACCCCACGCATGGTGAGCCCGGCCGGGACCGGATCGGCGTGCAGGTGGGCTGGGAGTTCGTGCTGCTGGCCGGGCTTGCCGCCGTGGGCTGGCTGCTCTGGCAGGAGGATCAGGCCGCCCTGCGCGCCGACAACCTGCGCACGTTGCTCGTCGACGCGGTCGGGTTGGGGTTGCTCGCCCTGGCCGCCGGGCTGAGCCTGCGGACGGCCGCACCGAACCTGGCAGTCGGGCCGGTCGCGGTCGCCGCCGCCCTGCACTACGCCGAGCAGGGTGACCGGGGCCTGCCGGCGTCGGTCGGCCCGGCCGTGGCGGTCGCCGCGCTGGGCGGGCTCGCGCTGGCGCTGACCGTGGTGGTGCTGCACGTGCCGGGCTGGGCCGCCAGCCTGGCCGGCGCGGCGGGTGTGGTGGTGTTCATCGAACGCCGTTCGGCGAGCGTGCTGGTGCAGGGCGACTACGACCCGGGGCGCAGCGCCGGATACCTGTTCGCCGGCTTCGCGGCGTTGGCCGTTCTTGGCGGGTTGTTCGGCGCGGTCCGGGCGATCCGCCGACTGGTCGGCCGGTACCGGCCGATCGCCGACCCGGCCCGCCGGCGGGGCGCGGTGGCCGCCGTGGTCACCGCGGTCGCGCTTGTCGGCTCCACCGTGCTGGCCGCCCTCGCCGGTGTCCTCATCGCCGCCAACAACCCCGGGTCGGCCACGGAACCCGGGTCGGTCGCGCCCACCTCGGGGCTGGACCTGACGGTCCTGGCGATGGGGGTGGCCCTGCTCGCCGGCACCAGCGCGTACGGCCGTCGCGGCGGTGTGTTCGGCACGGTGCTCGCGGTCAGCCTGGTCACCGTCTTCCAGGCGTACGCGCCGGAGCGTGGTTGGACGCTGAGCACCTGGGCGGTGGGTGGTGCCGCGCTCGGCGTCGGGTTGCTCGTCACCCGGCTGGTCGAGACGTTCGGTCGGCCCCGACCGGGCCACACCGACAAACCCGAACCGGTCACCGACGGCACGATCAGCACGGGTTGGACCATGCCGCAGTCGCAGTCGGTGGACAACTGGCCGCCGACGCTGCCGACGCCGGCCGCGCCGCAACCGGTCGACCCGTGGCGGGATCCGCGTTGGGAGGACAGCCCGCGTCGGTGGGACGCCGACGAGCGGTGACCAGGGTGGCGTCCGCCGAGCCGGAGCTGATCTCGACCGTTAGGCTCGGCGGCATGACCGACACACCTGCCGCCACCCCCGGCGGAACCTCGTTCGCCGAGCTTGACGCGCTGTCCACCGAGGAGTTGCGGGAGCGGGCGTTCGCGCTGGCCCGGGAGCGTCACGACGTCAAGTTCTACTGGTCGGTGCTGCGGCACCTGCCGAACGCGGACGAGGCCATGGTGCTCGACGGCGCGCCGAACTCGATCGGCCCGACCATCGACGAGGCCAACGCGCTGTGGCGGGAGCTGACCGGTCACGGTTACGAGGAGTCCGCGCCGCTGCTGCGGGCCGCCTTCATCGACTACCTGCTGAAGCACTGAACCGCTCGGGGCAGCCCAGGTCCGCCCGAACGACGGGTTCGGGGCCTGGGCGGATGGCGTCGCTCATGCACCGCTCGGGCCGGGTCAGCCGCTACGGCACGGCCGCCGGCACCGGCGCGCTAGCCGTGTTGTTGCTGGTCGGGATCTGTGGCAGCCCGGCGTACACCGGTTGGGCCGCCACCCAGACCGACCCGGAGTCGGCCGGCGCCTTCTATCTGCGTCTGCTCGCATGGCCGGCCTGGCGGCTCGACGCGGACGGGCAGGCCGGCGGCTTGTTCGCCGCCGACCTGCGGGCCGTGCTGCTTGTGGTCCTCGCGGTCGCTCTGCTCTACCTGCTGCCCGCCGCGCAGGTGGCCCGGGTGCCCGGCTCGGTCAGCCAGTTCCTCTCCGGCTGGGCCGCGTACGTGCTCGCCGGAGGGCTCGCCGCCGTGCTGGCGGCGCTGCTCAGCCCGGGTCCGTCGCTGCTGGACGCACTCCAGGGCGCCAGCACCGGTGCCGGCTACGGCTTCCTCACCGGGTGGATCATCGGCACCGCCAGCCTCGGCGGTCGCGCCTGAGCTGACCCGGCAAGGTCGTCCGGAGGTGGCCGGGACCGGGCCGCCGACCGCGGCAGCCCGGTCGCCGTCAGGTCAGTTCGCCGGTCGGCCCAGGTCGAGCAGGCGGTGCCGGCTGAGCGCACCCACCGGTCGGCCGGCGTCGGTGACCACGAGCTGGTCCCGTCCCGAGGTGAGCAGCACCGCGAGCGCGTCGTACGCGGTGCCGTCCAGTGCCACGGTGGGCAGGTCCGCGGCGGCGTCGCCGGGTACGGGCTCCAGGGACTCCCGGTCGAGTGGGGTCACCGCCAGCCGGCGGATTCCCCGGTCGGCTCCGACGAACTCGCGGACGAACGGGGTGGCGGGTGCGCCGAGCAGCGCGGCGGGCGTGTCGTACTGCTCCAGGTGCCCGCCCTCGGAGAGGACCGCGATCCGGTCGCCGAGCCGGACCGCCTCGTCGAGGTCGTGGGTGACCAGGACCGTCGTCTTGCGGACCTCGGCCTGAAGGCGGAGGAACTCCTCCTGTAGGCGGGTCCGGACGATCGGGTCGACGGCCGAGAACGGCTCGTCCATCAGCAGCACCACCGGGTCGGCGGCGAGCGCGCGGGCCACCCCGACCCGTTGCCGCTGGCCACCGGAGAGCTCGTGCGGGTAGCGGCCGCCGAACTGGGCCGGGTCCAGGCCGACCAGGTCGAGCAACTCGTCGACCCGGGCCCGGGTCTGCCGCTTGGGCCACCGCAGCAGGCCCGGCACTGTGGCCACGTTGGCCCGGACGGTCTGGTGTGGAAAGAGGCCGACGTTCTGGATCACGTACCCGATTCGGCGGCGCAGCCGCACCGGGTCGGCGTCGGTGACGTCCTCGTCACCGAGCGTGATCCGGCCGGCGGTCGGCTCGATCAGGCGATTGATCATGCGCAGCACTGTCGACTTGCCGCAGCCGGACGGGCCGATCAGCACCATCAGCTCGCCGGCCCGGACGTCCAGGCTGAGATCCCGGACGGCCTCGGTGCCGTTCGGGTAGCGCTTCTGGATGCCCTGTAGGGAGATCGACGCCGCGCGAGGGGATCGGGCCGCCTCGGCAGCCTCCGGGGTAACGTCCACGTATGTCCTTCCGCCTGAGCTACCGGGCCGACCCGGGTAACCCCTGGTTCTCCTGGCAGTACGTGCGGGACAACTCTGACACGATCCTCGTCGCCGTGCGTGAACACGCCTCCCTCACCGGGCGGGCGGTGCTGCTCGCCGTGTTGATCGCGCTGCCGTTGTCCGTGCTGGCGTACTGGTTCCGGCCGCTCGCCGGCCCGATTCTGGCCGTCAGCGGGGTCGTCTACACCATCCCGTCGTTGGCGCTCTTCGCGTTTATCGCGCCCTACCTGGGCACCGGGACCACCACCGTGCTGGTCGGGCTGGTTCTCTACGCGCTGCTGTTGATCGTGCGCAACGTGGTGGCCGGGCTCAACCAGGTGCCCCCGGAGGTCGGGGAGGCCGCCGAGGGGATGGGGTACGGCCGGTGGGGGCGGCTGTTCCGGATCGACCTGCCGCTGGCGCTTCCGGGCATCGTGACGGGTGTGCGGTTGGCGACCGTCTCGACTGTGGCGTTGGTCACGGTCGGCGTGCTGGTCGGGCATGGCGGCCTCGGGCAGTTGATCTTCGCGGGCTTCCAGAACAACCTCTACAAGGCCGAGATCATGACCGCCGCGCTGCTCTGCGTGGCGCTCGCGGTCGTGCTCGACCTCCTGCTCGTCCTGGTCGCCCGGCTGGTGACCCCCTGGTCCGCCCGGAGGGCACGGTGACCGTCGCGGAAAATCCGATCGGCCAGGCGATCACCTGGATCAACGACCCACTGAACTGGACAAACCCGGGCGGCATGCTGGACCGGCTCGGTGAGCACCTGACGATCTCGGCCCTGGCGGTGGCGCTCGGCTGCCTGGTGGCCTGGCCGCTGGGCCTCTGGCTGGGGCACCTCGGCCGCGGCGGCGGCCTCGTGGTGCTGGTGTCCAACGCCACCCTGGCCATCCCCACCCTGGCGCTGCTCACCATCCTGCCGGTGGCCTTCGCCAGCGGCTTCGGGCGGACGCCGGTCGTGGTGGCCCTGGCCGTCTTCGCCGTGCCGCCGCTGCTGGCCAACGCGTACACCGGGGTGCGACAGGTGGACCCGGAGGCACGCGACGCGGCCCGGGGGATGGGCCTGTCCGGCGGGCAGTTGCTGCGCCGCGTCGAGTTGCCGCTCGCGGTGCCCTACCTGGCCGCCGGTTTCCGGACCGCCGCGGTGCAGGTGATCGCGACCGCCGCACTGGCCTCGTTCGTCAACGGCGGCGGCCTCGGTCAGATCATCCGGACCGGCTTCGGCATCGGTATCGCGGCCGGCGGCGGGCAGATCGTCGCCGGCGGTGTGCTGGTGGCCGGGCTCGCGTTGCTGGCCGAGGTGGTTCTCGGCGGGGTCGAACGCCTGGTCACTCCCCGTCCGCTGCGACGTGGACGGCAACGGACGGGTCGGCCCCGGCCCGCGGACGCCACCGGGAGCGCCTGACCCGTGCGGGTGAGCCCCGCGTCAGGCTGGCTACCCACGCTCGTCGGATCGGTGACGATGAGGTGACGAAGTCCATCCCAGGTTGTCGGTCGGTTGCGGAGCATGTTGGGTGGACATTCGCGGGCGGCCGACAGTCAGGATCGCCCGTCGGACACGCGGCCGGCCCGGGACGGGCCGCGCCGGGACACGGAAGGCGGGCACATGCGCGCACGTACACGTCTGGCGATCGGCGCTATCGGCGCCGTCGCCGGGGCAGCGATCCTCACCGGCTGCGGTGACGCCGGCTCGTCCGGCACCGACGCACCCCAGCAGAGCGCCTCCGGCGCCGGCTGCGCCCCGGTCGCCGGCAAGCAGCTCATCGCTCTGCAGGACGACAAGAAGCTCCAGAACTCGGACAACGTCATCCCCGCGGTCAACAGCAAGGCGGCCAACCCGCAGTTGATCGCCGCACTGGACAAGGTCTCCGCCGCGCTCGACACCCCGAAGCTGATCCAGCTCAACAAGGCGGTCAACGAGGACCGCAAGACCGCAAAGGTGGCGGCCGAGGAGTTCGCCAGCGCCAACAACATCACCGCGGGCATCGCCAAGGGGCCGGGCGGCGACATCGTGGTGGGCGCCGCGAACTTCGCCGAGAGCCAGATTCTGGGCGAGCTGTACCGGATCACGCTCACGGCCGCCGGCTACCAGGTCAAGGTGCAGCAGATCGGCAACCGCGAGCTGTACGAGCCGGCGCTGGTGAAGGGCGAGATCCAGGTCGTCCCGGAGTACGCGGCGACGATGGCCGAGTTCCTCAACACCAAGGAGAAGGGCGGCACTCCTCCGCCGGTCTCCTCGCCCGACATCAACACCACTGTCACCGCGCTCAAGGCCGAGGGCGACAAGGTCGGCATCACCTTCGGCGCCCCGGCCGCCGCCCAGGACCAGAACGCCTTCGCCGTCACCCAGGCGTTCGCCGACAAGTACGGCGTGCGGACCCTCTCCGAGCTGGCCGCGAAGTGCTCCGGCAGCGCGACGGTGCTGGGTGGCCCGCCGGAGTGCGAGCAGCGTCCGTTCTGCAAGCCGGGTCTGGAGAAGACGTACGGGCTGTCGGTGGGCAAGTTCTCCTCGCTGGACCAGGGTGGGCCGCTCACCAAGAGCGGTCTGCGCGACGGCTCGATCAGCGTGGGCCTGATCTTCTCCTCGGACGGCGCGTTCGCCACCAGCTGAGCCCTCTCCGGGCGTGCTGAGGACGCCCCCGCCCCGACCGGGCGGGGGCGTCCGCGCGTCCCGGGACCCCGTTCCCTCCGGCGAGGCTCGTCGGTAGGCTGCACATCCATGCCAGCCCCGGCCACCTCTGACGCCCGGCGTCAACCACAGCTGCTGACCGTGCTCTTCTGGGCGGGGGTCGCGCTCGCGCCGGTGGCGGCGCTGATCCTGCTGGTCGCCGACGGTAACGGTCCGCTGCGCTTCGCCGCTGTGCTCGCCATCGTCGCGGTGGTGCTGATCGGCCTCTCCATCGCGTTGCGGCCCGACGGCGAGGGCGCGCGGGCCGACGAGCTGCTGGACGAGATCGAGGAGCTTCGCCAGGAGCTGCGTACCGAGATCGCGACCGCCGCGCAGCGGGGTAGCCAGGCGCTCGACCAGGCGCACCGGGCGCAGGAGGGGATTGCCGCGGTCCGTCGCCGGCTGGACGCCAGCGGTGCCGCTCTCGCCGGTGCCGCCCCCGCCGGTGCCGCCCCCGTCGCGGAGCCGCCGGGTCCCGGCCGGGCGCGGGTGCCGGGTGTCGAGCCGCCGGTGGACAACGCGCCGGTGGCCCGTAGCCGCGTCCAGGCGCCGGGTGACGCACCGCCGGGCCGGGCCTGGGTGTCCGGCCCGGACGACGCGTCCCGGTGGGGCCGTTCCGCGCACCAGGACGACGACGAGCCGGCCTACCCGCGGGAGGCCGCCGAGCCGCGGGCGACCGCGAGGACGTACGGCGCACCGCGGCCCGCCGACACCGCGTACGGCTCAGCCCGTCCCCGCGAGCACGACCGGCCCGAGCCGGCGCCCCGGCCGGTGGGCGTGGTCCGGCACACCGAAACCGTGCACGTCACCACCCGGCACACGGTGGTGGACGGCGGGCCGGCCGAGCCGGCTGGGCGCTACGACAGCGAATACCCGGGCCGGTGGACCCCACCGGCGCAGGAGTGGACCCGGGGCGGCGGCACGGACGAGCGTGCCCGCTCGGCCGGCCGATCGAGGGGCGAGCCGGGGGAGCACCCCCGAGCCGCCCACGACGACAGGCGCCGCCCTGGCGACAACCGCGCGTGGGGGGCGCAGCCCTCGACCGCTGGGGAGCCCGAGTGGACCGGCGCACGGGAGGCGTCGGGCCGCAGTGCCGACCGGAACGGGCCCGACGGGCACGAGCCGGGCTGGACAGGTCGCCGCGACGAGCCGGAGTGGACCGATCCACGCGACGCGTACGCCCAGCCCGACGAGCCCGGCCCGGCCGTCAGGTCGCACCACGCGCCGGAGCGGCCGACCTCGGGTGCCTGGGACAGCCCGGACGATCGTGGTTGGTCGGCTGAGCGCGATCGGGCGGGTGCGGGCGCTCCGCAGCCCGGGCCGGCCCTGCGGGCCGACGACACGGGCGAGTACTGGTCGCAGTTGCGGGCCGGGGACCGGTGGGCCGCCGTCCGCGATGACGAGAACGGCCGTGAGCTGCGGGTCGGCGAACGCCGGGCCGAGGTGCGCGCCGACGCCACCGGCACCGAGTACCGGGTGGCCGACCGCTGGGCCGAGGTGCGCCATGAGGAACCCCGCCAGCAGCCGCGCCGCTATGAGGAGCCGCGCCAGCAGGACGAGCCGCGCCAGCACGAGCAACAGCGCCGCTACGAGGAGCCGCGCCGCCCTGACGAGCCGCGCCGCTACGGGGAGCCCCGTCGGCCCGAGGAGCGCGAGTCGTACCACCGGGGCGAGCCGGCGGACCGGCCGGCGCTGCCGGTGGGCGGCGTCCCGGTGCCGGACGAGTGGCGCCCACCGCGCCAGCGTGCCCACGAGGCCGAACCCGCGCCGGAGCGGACCGGTCGACGCCGGGTCGACGAGCGTTACGGCTACCCGCCGCAGGACGACGCCCCGCGTGCCGGCGGCACCCCGCCCGGCGACCGCTGGCGCTGACCGGTCAGCCGGATCGCGTCACTTGTCGATGTCGCCGACCACGAAGAACATCGAACCGAGGATCGCGATCAGGTCCGGCACCAGGCAGCCGGGCAGCAGGGTGGCCAGCGCCTGCACGTTCGCGTACGAGGCGGTGCGCAACTTCAACCGCCACGGCGTCTTCTCACCCCGGGACACCAGGTAGTAGCCGTTGATGCCGAGCGGGTTCTCCGTCCAGGCGTACGTGTGCCCCTCCGGCGCCTTGAGCACCTTCGGCAGGCGGGTGTTGATCGGCCCGGTGAGCTGGTCCACCCGGTCCAGGCACTGCTCGGCGAGGTCCAGCGACGCGTACACCTGATCCAGCAGTACCTCGAAACGGGCGTGGCAGTCGCCGGCGGTGCGGGTGACCACCGGCACGTCCAGCTCGTCGTAGGCCAGGTAGGGGTCGTCGCGGCGCAGGTCCAGGTCGAGCCCGGAGGCGCGGGCCACCGGCCCGGACGCGCCGAACGCGGCGGCGTCGGCGGCGGTGAGCACCCCCACGCCCACGGTGCGGGCCAGGAAGATCTCGTTGCGCCGGATCAGGTGGTCCAGGTCGGGCAGCCGCCGGCGGACCTCGCCGATCGCCGCGCGCGCCCGGCCGGTCCACCCGTACGGCACCTCCTCCTTGAGGCCGCCCACCCGGTTGAACATGTAGTGGATCCGGCCGCCGGAGACCTCCTCCATCACCGCCTGGATGGTCTCCCGTTCCCGGAAGGCGTAGAAGATCGGCGTGATCGCCCCGATCTCCAGTGGGTAGGAGCCGAGGAACATCAGGTGGTTGAGCACCCGGTTCAGCTCGGCGAGGGCCATCCGCAGCCAGGTGGCCCGCTCCGGCACCTCCATGCCCATCAGGCGTTCCACAGCGAGCACCACACCCAGCTCGTTCGAGAACGCCGAGAGCCAGTCGTGCCGGTTGGCAAGCACGATGATCTGCCGGTAGTCGCGCACCTCGAAGAGCTTCTCCGCGCCCCGGTGCATGTAACCGATGATCGGTTCGCAGGAGACGACCCGCTCACCGTCGAGCACCAGCTTGAGTCGCAGCACACCGTGCGTGGAGGGGTGCTGCGGGCCGATGTTCAGCACCATGTCGGTGCCGAGCTGCTGGTCGCCGGCGCCGGCGACCAGCCCGGCCCCGGTGCCGACGGTCAGTTCACGGAGGTCCCCGGCGTCGGTGGTCATGCCCGTCATCGTGCCACGGACGGGCCGAGCGGGATGCCGACCGGTTGGCGCAGCCACAGGTGCCCGCCGAGCCCGGCCGGGTCGGTCAGCTCGGCCACCGCCGACGCGGCGGCAAGCGCCCGCACGTACCCCGCCGGGTCAATGCCGGCCAGACTCAGCGGCGGTCGGCCGCCGTCGGCCCCGAGCGCCCGCAGCGCCTCCCGCTGCGAGACCAGGGAGTACGCGCACCGGGCGACCGCCGCGCCGGCGGAGGCGACCGAGTCCATGGCCACGTGGGCGGTCACGTCACTCGACCCGTCCGGGACCGGAGGCACCTGCCGTCCACCCCGGTAACCCGTGAGCGTCCCGTTCGTCGGCCTGCTGTCGCGCAGGTGTCCGTAGTCGACAGTGACCGCGAGCCCGCGACCGACCGCCCGGACCGCTTCCGCCCAGGCTTCGTCCCTCGGCCTGCCGATCTCGGCGCGGTGGTCGCGATGGCTCGCGGGGCTGGGCCACCAGGTGGTCAACCAGTCGTGGTCGGCGGCGCTTACCGGTTCACCTACCGATTCCGTGCCGCTCGTGGGATCGACGAGCACGTACCGCCAGCCGGCCGCGGTGTGCACCGCCACGTCCAGCGGGACGTTGTCCAACCACTCGGTGGCGATCAACAGCCCGTTGATCCCCGCGGGTGTCTCGGACACCCAGCCGATCCGGTCGGGCAGGCGCTCGGGACGGGGTGCCACCTCGACGGCGGTGAGGCGTACCCGTTGCGCGAGCCCGGCGGAGCCCTCGATGGATTGCAGCAGGCCGCGCAGCAGTTCTCCGCGCCCGGCGCCGACGTCGACCACGTCGAGCCGGTCTGGGTGGCCGAGGGCCGAGTCGACCTGGTTGAGCAGGCGCAGCAGTGCGTTGGTGAAGGCGGGGGAGGCGTGCACGCTGGTGCGGAAGTGGTCGGCCGGCCCGGTGCCGGCGACGAAGAAGCCGCCCGGCCCGTAGAGGGCTCTGCTCATGGCGTCCCGCCAGCCGATCGACATCCGTCCCCTCCGGTTCCGGTCCACCCGCCGATCATCCGTGCCGTCTCGCTCGGCCCCTGCGAGACGCGCGGTGATCAAGTGATGAAAAGTAGGTCAGGAACGCTCCCGGCACCTACTTTTCATCATTTGATCAACCTGGGCGCGGTGATCCGACGGCCCGGGGGCGGGGTCGGCTTCGTGGCTCAGGACCGGAAGTAGTGCCCTTCGTGCAGGTCGGCGATCAGGCCGGGGTGGGTAGGGGTCCAGCCCAGCAGTTCCCGGGTGATGGCGGACGACGTCGGGTTGTCCAGTTGCACGAACGACCCGAGGAAGCCGAAGTGGTCGTTGGCCTCGTCGGGGCTGATGCTCCGGACCGGGATGCCGAGGTTGTGGCCGATGGCCTCGGCGATCTGCTGGAAGGGGACCCCTTCGTCGGCGGCTCCGTGCAGGCGCGTGCCGGCCGGGGCCTTTTCGAGGGCGAGTCGGTACAGCACGGCCGCGTCGAGTGTGTGGACGGCCGGCCACCGGTTGGCGCCCTCGCCGACGTAGGCGGAGTACCCCTTGCCTCGGGCCGCGGCGATGATGGCCGTGATGAACCCGTAGCGGTCGAGGGAACTGTGCACCGTGGGCGCGAGCCGGACGATGGAGGAGCGCACACCGCGGGAGGCGAGGCCGGCCACGAGGTTCTCCGCGTCGATCCGGTAGCCGCCGCTCGGGAAGGTGTCGCGTTCGGTGCCGGGGCGCCCGACGATGCCGCCCATCACGAGCATGGCCGTCCCGCCGGTGCCGACCAGGGGCTTGCCGGAGCCGGCCAGGCCGTCGGCGAGTGCCGTGAGAGCCGCCAGGTCGACAGTGGCGGCGCCCGCCAGGTCGCCGTTGACCATGAGGTCGTGGCGGAACGCCAGGTGGATCACCCCGTCGGAGGCGGCCGCCTCTTCCCGGAGCACGTCGAGGTCGGACAGGTCGCCGCGGTGTGCCTGGGCGCCAAGCTTCTCGATGGCTGCGGCGGACGTGTCGGAGCGGGCGAGACCGACGACCTCGTGCCCGGCGGAGAGGAGTTCCGGGACGACTGCGGAGCCGAGATGGCCGGAGGCGCCTGTGACGAATACGCGCATGGTGGTTCCTTCGTGAGTGCCGATGTCACCTTGCGACATCACCGTACCTCGCGTGATGTCGCCGCGCGACATCACGGCGGAAGTAATGTCGCAGTGTGACGTCGGATACCATCGCCGGATGGCCCGCTGGCAACCCGACGCGCGCGGCCGCCTGGAGGCGGCCGCCTTCGAGCTGTTCCGCGAGCGCGGTTTCGAGCAGACCACCGTCGCCGACATCGCCGGGCGCGCCGGCCTCGACAAGCGCACCTTCTACCGGCTCTTCGGCGACAAGCGCGAGGCGCTCTTCAGCGGCAGCGGGCGCGTGGAGGAGGTCCTGGTCCGGGCGGTGACCGAGACGGACGCCGCCCCCTTCGAGGCGGTCATCGCCGCCTTCCGGCGGGTGGCTGCGGAAATTTTCGCCGACCGCCTCGAGCTGGTCCGGGTGCGCCAGTCCATCATCGAGAGCAGCCCCGAGCTACAGGAGCGTGAGCTGCGGAAAACGGGCTCACTTGTGGTCGCGGTCACCGCTGCCCTACGTGCCAAGGGCCTTGGCGAGACCACTGCCACGCTGGCCACCGAGTCCGGTGTCACGGTCTTCCGGGTCGCGTACGCCCGCTGGGTCGCGCCCGACAGCGACGCGTCGCTCGCCGACCTGATCGCCGAGGTGGCCACCGAGCTGCGCGCGATCACGTCCGCCCCGGGAGGGCGTTGACGAAGGCCTTCCTTCGGTGGTGAAGGTTTTCACACATGCTTGTCCTGGTTCGACGGGCCGGGCGCATACTTGCGATCGACCGGTACCCCTGCTCGAGGACTGGATCGTTGTCATGAGCGCACCGCTGCGCCCGCGTCCGGCCGACCCACCCGGGTCCGCCGCTCCCGGCTTCCCCGCCACCTCCCGCGTGCTCACCGTCGGCGTTGTCGGCGCCGGTCGGGTCGGAGCCGTCCTGGGCGCCGCACTCGTCACCGCCGGGCACCGCGTGGTCGCGGTCACCGGTGACTCCGGGGCCAGCCGGGCCCGCCTCGCCCTGCTGCTGCCCGAGGTGCCCCGCCGCCCGGCCGCCGCCGTCGCCCACGCCGCCGCCGACCTGCTGCTGATCGCGGTGCCGGACGACGCGTTGGCCGGTGTGGTGGCCGACCTCGCCCACCGGGGCGCGCTGCGTCCCGGCCAGGTGGTCGCGCACACCTCCGGCGCGCACGGCCTGACCGTGCTGGGTCCGGCCGCCGAGGTCGGTGCCCGGCCGCTCGCCCTGCACCCCGCGATGACCTTCACCGGTACGCCTGACGACCTGGCCCGGTTGGCCGGCATCTCGTACGGCGTGACCGCCCCGGCGGAGCTGCGCCCGCTGGCTGCCCGGCTGGTCGCCGACCTGGGTGGCGTGCCCGAGTGGGTGGCCGAGTCGGACCGCCCGCTGTACCACGCCGCGCTTGCCCACGGCGCGAACCACCTGGTGACCCTTGTGAACGAGGCGACCGACCGGCTGCGCGACGCCGGGGTGGCCCGGCCGGAGAAGGTGCTCGCCCCGCTGCTGCGGGCCGCCCTGGAGAATGCGTTGCGGCTCGGTGACGACGCGTTGACCGGCCCGGTCTCCCGGGGCGACGCCGGCACCGTCCAGCGGCACCTGGCCCGGTTGGCCGCCACCGCACCGGAATCCGTCCCCGCCTATCTCGCGTTGGCCCGACGTACCGCCGACCGGGCGATCGCCGCCGGCCGACTGCGGCCGGTGGACGCGCAGTCGCTGCTCGGCGTGCTCGCCGACACCGCCCGGGAGGTGGCCGCATGACACAGCTCGTCCACTCACGCGCCGAGCTGGCCGAGGCTCGGGCCGGGCTGAAGGGCACGGTCGGTGTGGTGATGACGATGGGCGCGCTGCACTCCGGACACGAGACGTTGCTGCGGGCGGCCCGGGAGCGGGCCGACCACGTGCTGGTGACGATCTTCGTGAACCCGTTGCAGTTCGGGCCGAACGAGGACTTCGACCGCTATCCGCGCACCCTCGACGCCGATCTGGAGGTGTGCCGGCGGGCGGGGGCGGATCTCGTCTTCGCCCCGTCGGTGGCGGACATGTACCCGGACGGCCAGCCCCGCGTACGCCTCGACCCGGGCCCGCTCGGCGCGGAGTTGGAGGGCGCGAGCCGCCCCGGCTTCTTCCACGGGGTGCTCACCGTGGTGCTGAAGCTGCTCCAGCTCACCCGACCGGACCTGACGTTCTTCGGCGAGAAGGACTACCAGCAGCTCACCCTGGTCCGGCGAATGACCCGGGACCTGGACGTGCCGGTCGAGGTGGTCGGCGTGCCGACCGTCCGGGAGCCGGACGGGTTGGCGCTGTCCAGCCGCAACCGCTACCTGAGCGAGTCGGAGCGGGCTGCGGCGCTGAGCCTGTCCGCCGCGTTGCGGGCCGGAGCGCGGGCCGCCGAGGACGGCCTGGACGCGGGTGCGGTGCTGACCGCCGCGCACGCCGCGTTCGGCGCCGGTACGCCGGGTGCCCGCCTCGACTACCTGGTGCTCACCGACCCCGAGTTGGAGCCGGGGCCGGTCACCGGGCCGGCGCGGCTGGTGATCGCCGCGTGGGTGGGTGCCACCCGCCTGATCGACAACGCGGCGATCCACCTCGCCCCCCGCCCCTGACCGGGCCGCACCACCCTCCACCACTTCGTGAAAGGCCACCCCGATGCTGCGGACCATGCTCAAGTCGAAGATCCACCGGGCCACGGTGACCCAGGCCGACCTGCACTACGTCGGTTCGGTGACGGTGGACGAGGACCTGCTCGACGCCGCCGACCTGCTCCCCGGCGAGCAGGTGGCGATCGTGGACATCACCAACGGTGCACGACTGGAGACGTACGTGATTCCCGGCGTGCGCGGCAGCGGCGTGATCGGCATCAACGGTGCCGCCGCGCACCTGGTGCACCCCGGTGACCTGGTCATCCTGATCTCGTACGGCCAGATGGACGATGCCGAGGCCCGGTCGTACCGCCCGCGGGTGGTGCACGTGGACGCCGACAACCGGGTGCTTGAGTTGGG
The DNA here is from genome assembly GCF_040639415.1 of Micromonospora sp. NPDC023888. Lineage (NCBI taxonomy): Bacteria > Bacillati > Actinomycetota > Actinomycetes > Micromonosporales > Micromonosporaceae > Micromonospora > Micromonospora sp. NPDC023888. The sequence goes on from NZ_JBEZZW010000004.1 coordinate 157,119, forward strand.
CGCCGACCCGGCCGCGGTGGCACCCGGCACGGCCGGACACCCGGTGCCCAGCCCGTTGGCCGTGTCCGGAGTCTGATCCCGCGCGAGGCGATTCCGGTCTGTCACCGGAAGGTCATTTCCGGTTACCCTTGGCGCGCTGGCGGAAGCCGGTCGGTGGCTGGGGGAGGCCGCTATGCGCAGTGCCAGGACGACCGTGTTCGCCGCTGCCGTGACGGCAGTGCTGCTGGCGGGCTGCGCCGGGTCGGGTGGCCTGGACGGTGACCTGACCGACGACTGGGCGGCGCTGCCGCCGGCGTCGGCGTTCACCCCGGCCGCCGGTGTCTGCCAGGCCGCCGACTTCACCGACGTGGTCACCCTGGCCGCCTACGAGCCGGTGGACTGCGCCGGCCCACACCGGCTGGAAACGGTGCATGTGGGGGCGTTTCCGGTCGAACGGGCGAGTGCGCCGGCGGGTGGCTCGGCCGAGTTGCGGGGCGCGTTCACCGAGTGCGACACCCGGGCGACGGGATACGTGGGCGACGACTGGCGGGCCGGCCGGCTGCGGCTGTCGGTGGCGTTGCCCTCCGGGCCGGGCTGGGCGGCCGGTTCCCGGTGGTTCCGATGCGACCTCACCGAGCTGACCACTGTCGAGGCCGCCGCCACCGTGGTGGTCCGGTCGGGCAGCCTGCGGGACGCGTTGAAGGGGGCGGCCGGGTTGCGGCTCGGTTGCCAACAGACCCGCACCGGGGCCGGTGCGGGGGTGCAGACACTGATCCCGGTGGAGTGCGCGCGACAGCACGACGCCGAGTTCGTCGGGGTGTGGCGCGCGCCGGACATGGCGTATCCGACCCGGGACGCCGACTGGGCGCCGCTCTACAACGGGTGCCGTAGCGTCCTCGGCCGGTACGTGGGTGTGCCGGACGACGTCCACCTGCGCTTTCGCAGTGGGTTGGTGGTTCGCCCGCCGGGTACGGGGCGTTGGCGGGTCGGTGACCGGGGTGTCCGCTGCTACCTGTGGCTCAGCGACCGTACGGTGACCGCCTCGTTGAAGGGCGCGGGTCCGGCCGGCCTTCCGGTCCGGACGAAGTGACCACAGGCTGACGGTCGGCACGGCGCGGACGGGGTAGCCCAGACCACTCGTCCCGCCCCCGCCGCCCCGAGCGAGGACGGTTCGGGTTGACTGGGGGGATGGACGTTCCGACCGTCGACCTGCCGGCCCTGCCCGCGTTGCTGGCCGCACCCGCGCCCGGCTGGGTGGAGACCACCGACGTGATCGTGGTGGGTTCCGGGGTGGCCGGGTTGACCGCGGCGCTGCACCTGCGTGAGGCGGGTCTGCACGTCACGGTGGTTACCAAGGTCAACATCGACGACGGCTCGACGCGGTGGGCGCAGGGCGGCATCGCCGCCGTGCTCGACCCGACGGACACCCCGGCGGCGCACGCCCGCGACACCGAGATCGCCGGGGTTGGGCTCTGCGACCCGGCGGCGGTGCGGGTGCTCGTCGAGGAGGGGCCGACCCGGCTGCGGGAGCTGATGCGCATCGGTGCCGAGTTCGACCGCCACCCGGACGGCTCGCTGATGCTGACCCGCGAGGGCGGCCACCGGGCGGACCGGATCGTGCACGCCGGCGGTGATGCCACCGGCGCGGAGGTGCAGCGGGCCCTGCACGCCGCGGTGCAGCGCGACCCGTGGATCCGACTTGTCGAACACGCCCTGGTGCTGGACCTGTTACGAGCGCCGGGCGACGGCCCGGACGGGCTCGGCCCGGCCTGCGGGATCACCCTGCACGTGCTCGGCGAGGGCAGCGAGGACGGCGTCGGCGCGCTGCTGGCCCGGGCGGTGGTGCTCGCCACCGGTGGCATGGGGCAGATCTTCGCGGCCACCACCAACCCGGCGGTCTCCACCGGCGACGGGGTGGCGCTGGCGCTGCGGGCCGGCGCGGCGGTGACCGACGTGGAGTTCGTCCAGTTCCACCCGACCGCACTGATCACCCCGCCCGGCGCGGGAGTGCCCGGTGCCGGGCACGCGCAGCAGCCGCTGGTCTCCGAGGCGCTGCGCGGTGAGGGCGCGTACCTGGTGGACGCCGACGGCAAGCGGTTCATGGTGGGCCAGCACGAGTTGGCCGAGCTGGCGCCCCGGGACGTGGTGGCCAAGGGCATCCACCGGGTGTTGCTGTCCACCGGCGCGGACCACGTCTTCCTCGACGCGCGGCACCTGGGCGGGGATTTCCTGGCCGGTCGGTTCCCCACCATCGTGGCGTCCTGCCTGGCGATCGGCGTGGACCCGGCGACGGAGCTGATCCCGGTCGCGCCGGCCGCCCACTACGCCTCCGGCGGTGTCCGCACGGATCTGCACGGTCGCACCTCGATTCCCGGCCTGTACGCCTGCGGCGAGGTGGCCTGCACGGGCGTGCACGGCGCGAACCGGCTGGCCAGCAACTCGCTACTGGAAGGTCTGGTCTTCTCCCGGCGGATCGCCGAGGACATCGCGGTCGGCCTGCCCGAGCAGATCCAGCCGGCGGACACCGGTGCCTGGCGCGGGGGCGCGGGCTGGGTGCTGCCCGCGGCGGCGACGCCGACCCTGCAACGGGCGATGACCCGGGGGGCCGGGGTGCTCCGATCGGCGGCGACACTTGCCGAGGCGGCCGGGACGCTGCGGGAGTTGGGCGGTGCACGGGGCCGGCCCCGGACCGCCGACTGGGAGGCGACCAACCTGCTCACCGTGGCGTCGACGCTTGTCGCGGCCGCGTACGCGCGCGGTGAGACCCGGGGTTGCCACTGGCGGGAGGACTTCCCGACGGCCGACGAGCGGTGGCTGGGTCACCTGGTCGGGTCGGTCGGGGCGGAGGGCCGGGTGGGCCAACAGTGGGAGGGAAACTCATGACGGGGTCGACAGAGGCGGCGTTGCGGGCGGCCGGGCTGGATCCGGCGCAGGTGCGGCAGGTGATCGAAACCGCGCTGGTCGAGGATCTGGGCCCCGATTTCCTGGACGTCACGAGCGTCGCCACCATTCCGGCGGAGCAGACCGACACCGCCGACCTGGTGGCCCGCGCGGATGGTGTGCTGGCCGGGATGGCCGTGGCGGCCGCCGTGTTCGAGCTGGTGGGTGAGGTGACCGGCTTCGGTCGTACCGTGGAGGTGTCGGTGCTGGCCCGCGACGGTGAGCGGGTGGCCCGTGGTGCGGTGCTGGCGACGGTGGCCGGGCCGACCCGGCTGCTGCTGACGGCCGAGCGGACGGCACTCAACCTGCTCTGCCGGATGTCCGGAGTGGCTACCCACACCCGAGCCTGGGCGGACGCGTTGGCCGGCACGAAGGCGATGGTGCTGGACACCCGTAAGACGACGCCGGGCCTGCGGGCGCTGGAGAAGTACGCGGTGCGGGCCGGCGGGGGCACCAACAAGCGGATGGGCCTCTACGACGTGGCCATGATCAAGGACAACCACAAGCTGGCGGCCGGGAGCATCACGGCGGCGTACCGGCGGGTCCGGGAGGCGTTCCCGGAGGTGCCGGTGCAGGTCGAGGTGACAGGAGTCGACGAGGCGGTGGAGGCGGTGGAGGCCGGGGCGGATTTCCTGCTCTGCGACAACATGACGCCTGAGGTGTTGGCCGAGGCGGTGGCCGCGGTGGGTGACCGGGCCGAGTTGGAGGCGACCGGGGGGTTGACCCTGGACGTCGCGGGTCGGTACGCGGCGACCGGCGTCGACTTCCTCTCGGTGGGCGCGTTGACCCACTCGTCGCCGATCCTGGACATCGCGCTGGACCTGCGCACCGGGTAGCGGGCCGAGGTCGGCGTCTCAGACGGTGGTGAGCGAGCTGGCGGCCAGGTTGAAGATCACCCGGTTCTCGGTGTCCTGCCGGCCGTCCAGACCGTACTTGGCGCGGAAGAGCTCCAGCACCCGGTTGTAGATCTCCGGCGGCAGCTCGTCGGCCTCACCGATGGCGAAGATCTCGCCGGCCGCCTCGGGCCGGTCCAGTACGACGGTGAGCCCGGCCAGGCCGTGGCGGGCCACGTTGCGCACCAGGTCGGTGCCGGCGATGTACCAGTCGCCGTCGGAGCGTACGTAGAGCGCGTCGCAGGTCTCCAGGTCCCGACCGGCCTGGCGCAGGCAGAGCCGCAGCGTGAGGCAGGCCGCCAGGTCCTCCAGCGGAGCGGTGTCCCAGAGTTCGGCGAACCGGTCGTCGACGAACTCGCCCAACGGGGTCGAGACGAACGCCTCGATCTGCTGGGTGTCGAAGGTGCTGCCCTGCACCGGGAAGAACGAGATGAAGGCCTTCCCGTCCCAGCGGTACATCTGTACGGAGGGGGCGGCGCTGTAGACCCGGACCTGAAGCCGGGCGCGGGCCGACTCGGGCAGTTCCTCGCTGAGCCGGGCGAGGTGCCACAGGTTGTTGAGGATGGCGACCGAGGCGTCCCGCCGACGCAGTTCCTCGCCGCGCAGCCGGACCGCCGGCGAGTCCGGGTCGAGCAGCAACACCTTGACCACTGCGCCGTTGGCGAGCGCGGAGCGCAACGCGGCCACGAACCGGGCCGCGTACGGGCCTTCCAGCATGCTGGTCCAGGTCTCCAGGATGGCCACGATCTCCCGGGACTGGGCGACCCGTTCGATGAGGGCGTCCCGGTCCAGTCGGGGGTGCTCGATGATGCTCACCGTCTGGAGTTCGCGGAAGAGCGGGTTGAGCACCACGTACGTCAGCAGCGTCATGATCAGAGCCGCGCCGATGTTGAGGTAGAGGTCGCCGGCGAAGCTGCCGCTCTCCCGAACGGACGCCCGCCAGGCCTGCACGATCATCCAGACAGCGCCGCCGGCCAACGCGACGAGCACCAACACGTGTCGTCGACGCCGGCGCAGGGTGTTACGACCCCGCATCCACCACGTCCCCGACATGTCCGCTCCCCGTCCGGCCGCGCCGTGGATTGATCCATGCTCATGTCGCGATACGACAAGGATACGGTCCGTCGCCCGGTCCGCACCCGCCCGTACGGTCGTTGTCTAGGCTGCGTGCGTGCTGCTCTGCATCGACATCGGAAACACCAACACCGTGCTGGCGACCTTCGACGGCGACAAGCTGGTGCACTCCTGGCGGATCAAGACCGATGCCCGCTCGACGGCGGACGAGTTGGGCCTCATGTTCCGGGGCCTGCTCGCCGGGGACAACGTCGAGATCACCGGTGTGGCCGCCTGCTCGACAGTGCCGGCCGCGCTGCGCTCGCTGCGCACCATGCTCGGTCGCTACTACGCCGACCTGCCGAGCGTGATCGTCGAGCCGGGCGTGCGGACCGGGGTGCAGTTGGCGATCGACAATCCGAAGGAGGTGGGCGCCGACCGGGTGGTGAACACGCTTGCCGCGTACTCCCTCTACGGCGGGCCGTCGATCGTGGTGGACTTCGGCACCACCACCAACTTCGACGTGATCAGCGGTCGGGGCGAGTTCCTGGGCGGGGCGTTCGCCCCGGGCATCGAGATCTCCTTCGACGCACTGGCCGCCCGCGCGGCCCAGCTCCGCAAGGTCGAGGCCACCAAGCCCCGTTCGGTGATCGGCAAGAACACCGTGGAGTGCCTCCAGGCCGGCCTCTACTTCGGTTTCGCCGGTCAGGTGGACCGCATCGTCGAGCGGATGACCGAGGAGTTGGGCGAGGTGAAGGCGGTGATCGCCACCGGCGGTCTGGCCTCCCTGGTGATCAACGAGTGCCGCACCATCACCCACCACGAGCCGATGATCACGCTGATCGGCCTCCGGATGGTCTACGAACGCAACCTGTGAACCCCCGCCCGCCGCGGGGGCCGCCGCTGGGCGGAGCTTCAGCGCCGCCGTGCCCGCAGCACGACCGTGCGGTACGGCAGCTCCACTGTCGCGCGCCCGGCCAGGTCGGGATGGGCGGACAGGAGCTCCCACAGCTCCTGGTCGATCGTCTCCCGCCGCTCGGCCGGGGCGGTGAGCCAGTACGAGCGGGTGTGCAGCATCGAGACGAGCTCGTCCGGCGTGAGCGTGGTGTGGTGGGTGAACTCGCCCAGCTCGATCGGCTCGAAGGCGGGGCCGAAGTCGGTGTATTTGTCCAGCACGCTGCCGCTGCTGTCCCCCATGTGTGCGATCCGGCCCAGCTCGGCGACCCACTCGATCCGATCGTCCCGAAGGTTCCAGATGGGGGCGAACGTCCCGCCGGGCCGGAGCACCCGCGCGATCTCGGCGTGCGCCCGCTCCCTGTCGAACCAGTGGTACGCCTGCCCCACCACCACGGCGTCGGCGACCCCGTCGGGCAGGGGCACCGACTCGGCGCCGCCGGCCAACGCGGTGGTGCCGGGGGTCGTGGCGTCCAGTTGGGCGCGCATCTCGGGGTCGGGCTCCACCGAGGTCACCTGGTGGCCGAGGGCGAGCACCCCCCGGGTGAGGATGCCGGTGCCCGCGCCCAGGTCGACGACCCGGGCGGAGCCAGCCAACCCGTCGAGCGCCCACCGCACCGCCTCCACCGGATAACGGGGCCGAAACCGGTCGTAGTCGGCAGCCGCCGCGCCGAACGAGAGCGCCTGAGTGTGATCCACCATGGCGGGCAGGTTATCCGATAACGACCACCTGGGCGCTTGAGTACGCTCGGGCCTGACCCCCGTAATCTTCGTGACGAGGAAGCGTGCCGTGAGCGAGCAGAACGCCGTGCCAGTCGACCCCGCCGACGACCTTCCCGAGCAGATGAAGGTCCGCCGGGAGAAGCGGGACCGGATGCTCGCCGAGGGCGTCGAGCCCTACCCGGTCGGCTTTCCCCGGACGACCACCCTGGCGCAGGTCCGGGCCCGCTACGCCGACCTGCCGACCGACACCGCTACCGGCGACCAGGTCGCGGTCACCGGCCGCGTGATCTTCGTACGTAACACCGGCAAGCTGTGCTTCGCGACCCTGCGCGACGGCGACGGCACCGAGTTGCAGGCGATGCTCTCCCTGGACCGGGTCGGGCCGGAGCGGCTGGAGGCGTGGAAGCGCCTTGTCGACCTCGGCGACCACGTCGGCGTCACCGGCGAGGTGATCACCAGCCGCCGGGGTGAGCTGTCGGTGCTGGCACAGCAGTGGGAGATGACCGCCAAGGCGCTGCGACCGTTGCCGGTGGCCCACAAGCCGCTCTCGGAGGAGGCCCGCGTCCGGCAGCGCTACGTCGACCTGATCGTCCGGCCGCAGGCACGGGAGATGGTCCGTACCCGAGCCGCCGCGGTGCGCAGTCTGCGCGATTCACTGCACGGGCAGGGCTTCATCGAGGTGGAAACGCCGATGCTGCAACTGCTGCATGGTGGCGCTGCGGCCCGACCGTTCGTGACCCACAGCAATGCGTTGAACACCGATCTGTATCTGCGAATCGCTCCGGAACTGTTTCTCAAGCGCGCCGTGGTTGGCGGCGTCGACCGCGTCTTCGAGATCAACCGCAACTTCCGTAATGAGGGTGTCGACTCTTCGCACTCGCCCGAGTTCGCGATGCTGGAGACGTACCAGGCGTACGGCGACTACGACACGATCGGCGAGCTGACCCGCAATCTCGTGCAACAGGCCGCGATCGCGGTCAGCGGTTCGACGGTGGTGACCCACGCCGACGGACGGGAGTTCGACCTGGGTGGTGAGTGGCGGTCGGTGACACTCTTCGGCGTGCTTTCCGAAGCGCTCGGCGAGGAGGTCACGGTCCGCACCGACCGATCCCGCCTGGTGGAGTACGCGGACAAGGTGGGATTGGCGGTCGACCCGAAGTGGGGGCCGGGCAAGCTGGCCGAGGAACTGTTCGAGGAGTTGGTGGTCCCCGGCCTGGTGGCACCCACCTTCGTGCGGGACTACCCGGAGGAGACCAGCCCGCTCACCCGGGCCCACCGCAGTGAGCCGGGGCTGGCCGAGAAGTGGGACCTCTACGTGCTCGGCTTCGAACTGGGCACCGGATACTCCGAGCTGGTCGACCCGGTCGTGCAGCGGGAGCGGCTGGTGGCCCAGGCGCAGCTCGCGGCCCGTGGCGACGACGAGGCGATGCGTCTCGACGAGGACTTTCTCCGGGCGATGGAGTACGGAATGCCGCCGGCCGGCGGTATGGGAATGGGAATCGACCGCCTGTTGATGGCCCTGACCGGCCTCGGAATTCGGGAAACGATCCTCTTCCCGTTGGTCCGCCCGGAGTAGTCCCGCCCGGCTCGTCCCACGCCGTAACAGCATCCTATTGACGCGGCAAGCAGTGCGGGGGTTATTGTGCTCTCGTTAGCAGGAGTGCCCTGCTCGAAAGGAATGTGGGACGTGGCCAAGCAGATCATTCACAAGCTGGTCGATGACCTGGACGGCGGGGACGCGGACGAGACCGTCAAGTTCGCCCTCGACGGCGTTCAGTACGAGATCGACCTGTCGAGTGCCAACGCCGCTAAATTGCGCGACGCTTTTGCCTCGTACGTGGGCGCCGGCACCAAGGTCGGCCGGGGCGGCGTGGTGATCGGTGGACGGGCTGCCCGCGGTCGGGGCGGCGCGACCGCCGATCGGGAACAGAACAAGGCGATCCGGGAGTGGGCCAAGAAGGCCGGCAAGGACATCTCGGACCGGGGTCGTATCCCGCAGGAGATCGTTGACGAGTACCACGCGAAGCGCTGATCCATCAGCGGTTGGTGGCGAGTCGCCACCGCAGGCGACACCGACGCCGGGCCGGAGCAGTTCTCCGGGCCGGCGTCGCCGTGTCCGGGGGGCGGGTGGGAAGAATGCCGTACCCGCCGGCGTTGTCCACAACCAGTGGAGCAACCATCCACAGCCTGTGGACAACCTTCCCCAGGGGTGGGGCGCGGCGGTCGTCGCGACCCTGGTTCCCCCTCCGAGGGCTTCCGCGGCGCCTCCGAGGCCCGGATCGGGCTCCGGTCGTGCCAGTCGGATTTCGCTCTGCGCGTAGCGACAGGACTACCGGAACACCTCCTGAGCGCGGACGGTTGTCCAAAACGACGTGCAACCGACCCAGACCAGAGACACACGACCTCAGCCAAGTCGGTAAGCGACGATAGAGTAAGGAGGCACGGACGCCCGTCCCGGACGTTCGTGCACCGGCCCCGCCAAGATCTTGACCATCAAGGCGCACGGCACGTGAGGAGCACGAGGGCATGTTCGAGCGGTTCACCGACCGAGCGCGACGGGTTGTCGTCCTGGCCCAAGAAGAGGCCCGGATGCTCAACCACAACTACATCGGTACGGAACACATCCTGCTGGGCCTGATCCACGAAGGTGAAGGCGTCGCGGCGAAGGCCCTGGAGAGCCTCGGCATCTCCCTGGAGGGCGTCCGCCAGCAGGTCGAGGAGATCATCGGCCAGGGCCAGCAGGCGCCGAGCGGGCACATCCCGTTCACGCCGCGGGCCAAGAAGGTGCTGGAGCTGTCGCTGCGCGAGGCGCTGCAGCTCGGCCACAACTACATCGGCACCGAGCACATCCTGCTCGGGCTGATCCGCGAGGGCGAGGGCGTCGCCGCCCAGGTGCTGGTCAAGCTCGGCGCCGACCTCAACCGGGTCCGCCAGCAGGTGATCCAGTTGCTCTCCGGCTACCAGGGCAAGGAGCCTGCCGCGGCGGGCGCCGCGCCGGGTGAGGCCGCGCCGTCGACCAGCCTCGTGCTGGACCAGTTCGGTCGCAACCTGACTCAGGCCGCCCGCGAGGGCAAGCTCGACCCGGTCATCGGGCGCGAGAAGGAAATCGAGCGGGTCATGCAGGTGCTCTCCCGCCGTACCAAGAACAACCCGGTCCTGATCGGTGAGCCCGGCGTCGGTAAGACCGCCGTGGTGGAGGGGCTTTCCCAGAAGATCATCAAGGGCGAGGTGCCCGAGACTCTCAAGGACAAGCAGCTCTACACGCTCGACCTCGGTGCGCTGGTCGCCGGTTCCCGCTACCGCGGTGACTTCGAGGAGCGCCTCAAGAAGGTGCTCAAGGAGATCCGCACCCGCGGCGACATCATCCTGTTCATCGACGAGATCCACACCCTGGTGGGTGCGGGTGCCGCCGAGGGCGCGATCGACGCCGCGAGCATCCTGAAGCCGATGCTGGCCCGTGGTGAGCTGCAGACCATCGGCGCCACCACGCTCGACGAGTACCGCAAGCACCTGGAGAAGGACGCCGCTCTCGAGCGCCGGTTCCAGCCGATCCAGGTGGGTGAGCCGTCGCTGGCGCACACCATCGAGATCCTCAAGGGCCTGCGCGACAGGTACGAGGCGCACCACCGGGTCTCGATCACCGATGCCGCCCTGGTGGCAGCCGCGACGCTGGCCGACCGGTACATCTCCGACCGCTTCCTGCCGGACAAGGCGATCGACCTGATCGACGAGGCCGGCGCCCGGATGCGGATCCGTCGGATGACCGCGCCGCCAGACCTGCGTGACTTCGACGAGCGCATCGCCCAGGTGCGTCGCGACAAGGAGTCCGCGATCGACGCTCAGGACTTCGAGCGCGCCGCCCAGCTGCGCGACAAGGAGAAGCAGCTCCTCGGCCAGAAGGCTCAGCGGGAGAAGGAGTGGAAGGCCGGTGACCTGGACGTCGTCAGCGAGGTCGACGACGAGCAGATCGCCGAGGTGCTCGGCAACTGGACCGGCATCCCGGTCTACAAGCTGACCGAGGAGGAGACCTCGCGCCTGCTGCGCATGGAGGACGAGCTGCACAAGCGCGTCATCGGCCAGGAGGACGCGGTCAAGGCGGTCTCGAAGGCGATCCGGCGTACCCGGGCCGGCCTGAAGGACCCGAAGCGCCCGTCGGGCTCGTTCATCTTCGCCGGTCCGTCCGGTGTCGGTAAGACCGAGCTGTCCAAGGCGCTCGCCGAGTTCCTCTTCGGCAGCGAGGATGCCCTCATCCAGCTGGACATGTCCGAGTTCCACGACCGTTACACGGTCTCCCGGCTCGTGGGTGCCCCTCCCGGCTACGTCGGCTACGACGAGGGCGGGCAGCTTACCGAGAAGGTGCGGCGTCGGCCGTTCTCGGTGGTCCTCTTCGACGAGATCGAGAAGGCCCACCCGGACGTGTTCAACACGCTGCTCCAGATCCTGGAGGACGGTCGGCTCACCGACGGTCAGGGTCGGATCGTGGACTTCAAGAACACGGTCATCATCCTGACCACCAACCTGGGCACCCGTGACGTCGCCAAGGCGGTGTCGCTGGGCTTCCAGCAGTCGGAGGACTCCGAGTCCAACTACGACCGGATGAAGCAGAAGGTCAACGACGAGCTCAAGCAGCACTTCCGGCCTGAGTTCCTCAACCGGATCGACGACACCATCGTCTTCCACCAGCTGCGTCAGACCGAGATCCTCTCGATCGTGGACATCATGATCCAGCGGATCGAGGGCCAGCTGCGCAACAAGGACATGGGTCTGGAGCTGACCGACAACGCCAAGAAGTACCTGGCGGCGAAGGGCTTCGACCCGGTGCTCGGTGCCCGTCCGCTTCGTCGCACGATCCAGCGCGACATCGAGGACAACCTCTCCGAGCGGATCCTGTTCAACGAGCTGACCCCGGGTCAGATCGTCGTGGTGGACTGCGAGGGCGACCCGAACGACATCGACAAGTCCAAGCTCGTCTTCCGGGGCGCGGACAAGCCGGTCGAAGTTCCGGACGCCGTGCCGGCCGACCTCGGTGGCACTGCCGCTGGCACCGCCGCAGCGGCTACGGACGAGTAGCACAACCAGCAGCAAGGAGGCGGGGCCTCGGTGGCGTGAGCCATCGGGGCCCCGCCTCGTTGTGCTATCCCAGCAGGTCCCATGCGCCTGGCCGCGCCTTCCCACAAGATCTGCACAACATCGGGGAAAGTGCTGCCTCCGGGCGTCCGGAGGCAGCAACTTCCCTGATGTTGTGGGCGCAGGCAGGGCAGGGCCCGTGGGACAGGCCCGGTGGGTCAGGTGGTGAGGTCGGCGGTGGGGAGGGACGGGCCGTCGCCGGTGAGGCGGAAAGAGTCGGCGCCGGCCGCTTCGACCAGCCCGTCCTGCACCAGGCCGGCCAGGGCTCGGGCGCGCTGCACGTCATCGGTCCAGACCTGGTCCAGCCGTTCGTGCGGCACCGGACCGGTGGTTTCCCGGAGCACCCCGAGCAGCAGGCCGCGTACCTGTCGGTCGGTGCCCGCGTACCGCTGGGGTTTGCGGGTTGGCCCGGTTGGGGCCTCCTTGCCGGAGGCCCGCCACGCGCAGATCGACTCGACCGGGCAGGCCGTGCAGCGCGGCGACCGGGCGGTGCAGATGACCGCGCCCAGTTCCATGAACGCGGCGCTGGCCAGCGCCGCCGCGGCCGGTTCCGTCGGGAGTAGCTCTTCGGTGGCGACCAGGTCGGCTGGTCGGGTGACCGGCCCGGCGTCCGCCTCGCCGGCTATCGCCCGGCAGACCACCCGGCGCACGTTGGTGTCGACCACCGGGTGCCGCTGACCGTATGCGAATGCGGCCACCGCCCGTGCCGTGTACGTGCCGACTCCGGGCAGGGCCAGCAGTTGCTCCAGGCGGTCCGGCACCTGGCCGCCGTGCCGGTCGACGATCGCGACCGCGCATTCCCGCAGGCGGACGGCCCGACGGGGGTAACCGAGTCGTCCCCACATCCGGATCGCCTCGGCGGGGCTGTCCGCCGCCAACGCGGCCGGCTCCGGCCAGCGGGCCAGCCACGCCTGCCAGGCCGGCACCACCCGGACCACGGGTGTCTGTTGAAGCATGACCTCGCTGACCAGGATGGCCCACGGGCTGGTGCCCGGCGCGCGCCACGGGAGGTCACGGGCGTGTTGCTGGAACCATCGGCTGACCGCTGTGGCGAAATCGGGTTGAGTCATGGCGTCGTCGATGATGTCACGCGCCGGGGTCCCGCTTGGTGGGCGGCTCGGGCGGGGTGTGCCGGCGGCGTCTTCCGGATCGGAGAGAATGCGCGGATGAACGAGCTCGCGATCACTGTCATCGGTCGGGACCGGCCGGGCATCGTGGCCGACGTCGCCGAGGTGCTGGCTCGACTGGGCGCGAACCTCACCGACAGCACGATGACGCGGCTGCGGGGGCATTTCGCGATGACCCTGATCTGCACGGGGCCGGCCGCCGCCGAGGTCGAGGCCGCGCTGGCGCCGCTGGCCGCCGAGGGCCAACTGCTGGCGACGGTACGCGCGGTCACGCCCGACGGGGAGGTGCCCGTGGCGGGTGAGCCGTACGTGCTGGCGGTGCACGGTTCGGACCGGATGGGCATCGTCGCGGCGATGACCCGGGTGCTTGTCGGCGCGGGCGGAAATGTCACAGACCTGAGCACCCGGTTGGCGGGTTCGCTCTACGTGGTGCTGGCCGAGGTCGAGTTGCCGGCCGGCGTGGCTGACGCACTTGCGGACCGGCTGCATCGGACGGCTGCCGACCTGGGCGTGGAGGTCACGCTCCGACCGGCGGACCCGGATCTGTTGTGAGCGGCGGGGAGAGCGTGCCGGACGCCGAGGCGTACGCCGGTCTGGGCGGCTGGACACCGGAGGCGCTTGTCGTGTCGGGCGCGGTGCGGGCGGTGTTGTCCGCCCCGCATCCGGTGCTGAGCCGGGCCGCCGGAGAGGTCGACCCGACGGCGGACGAGACGGTCCAGCTCGCGGCCGACCTGGTCGCCACGATGCGGGTTTCGCCGGGCTGTGTGGGGCTGGCCGCGCCGCAGGTCGGGGTGGGTGCTCGTGTCTTCGCCGTCGACGTGACGGGGCACCCGAAGGCGGTGACGGTGCACGGGACCTTCGTGTTGTGCAATGCCCGCGTGGTGGAGGCGACCCGGTGGAAGCCGGGCCGGGAGGGTTGCATGTCGGTGCCGGATCTCACCGGTGACGTGAAGCGGGCCAGCCGGCTGGTGGTGGAGGGTGACCTGCCGGGCACCGGCGGGCCGGTCCGGTTGGTGACCGACGGTTTCGAGGCGCGGGCGTTGCAGCACGAGATCGATCACTGCTCGGGGTTGCTGTTCCTGGACCGGGTGGCCGGCGCGCACGCCGTCTATCAGCGCAAGGTCTACCTCTGAGCGGGTGCCGGACGATGGGGTTGTCCGTCCTGAGTGGAGGGTTGGGTCCGCGTCCCGGCGGGGCTCCGGCGCGTCGCAACGCACCGGGGGGCACAGCGCGGCTACGGTGGGGGGCATCATGCGTCTGACGGTCGGCCCCCTGCCACCCGCCGTGTACTGGCGGCGTCGCGTCGTCGTACTCGGAGCGGGGCTTCTCTTCCTGATTGTCCTGCTGTATTCCTGCACCGGCTCGGGTCGCTCCGACGACGACGACCCGAATGCGGCCGGGTCGTCGACGGCCACGCCCACCGGGGCGGCCGGTCCGGGCGGGCCGGTGCTGACGCCACAGACCGGGACCCCGTCGCCGCCCGCGTCCGCCGAGGCGGGCGCGACGGGCGCGACGACCCCGAGCCCCGCGATCACCAGCAACGAACCTCCGCCGGGCGCGGTGGGCGGTTCGGTGGACGACGGCACCTGCACCGACGCGGAGATCCGCGTGGTCTCGATGGCGAGTCCGGCCTCGGTCCAGCGGGGGGCGGTCGTCGACCTGCAACTCAAGATCAAAAACACGTCGGACCGGACGTGCAGCCGCAACGTCGGCGCCGACCTGCAGGAGATCTTCATCAAGTCCGGTGCCGAGAAGATCTGGTCCTCGGACACCTGCGGCAAGGTCCAGGGCTCGGACGTGCAGTCCTTCACCCCGAACTTCGAGCGCTCCTACGAGGTGGCGTGGAACGGGCGGGACACCAGCCGGTGTGACAGCAGCGGGTTGGCCGCCGGGCCGTTCCCACCGCTCGGCTCGTACGAGGTGTTCGCCCGGGTCGGCACGAAGCTCAGCGCGCCGGTGAAGCTCACCGTCACCGGCTGAGCCGGATCAGACGTACCGTTCCAGGATCGACGCCTCGGCGAGCCGGGACAGCCCCTCACGGACGCCGCGCGCCCGGGCGTCACCGACCCCCTCGACGGCCTGTAGATCCTCCACTGTCGCGCCGAGCAGCCGTTGCAGGCTGCCGAAGTGCACCACCAGGCGGTCGACCACCGCCACCGGCAGCCGTGGCACCTTGGCCAGCAGCCGGAAGCCGCGAGGGCTGACCGCCGCGTCCAGTGCGTCGGACGCGGCCGGATAGCCGATCGCCTTCGCCACCGACACCAGATCGATCAACTCGGTGGCACCGAGCAGGTCCAGTTCGACAAGTGCCTCGTCCAGGGTGCGCGACTTGCGGCCGACCGGGAGGTAGTCCCGGATGACGAGAGTGCGGTCGGCGTCCACGCCGGCCATCAGCTCGTCGAGCTGGAGGGCCAGCAGACGGCCGTCGGTGCCCAACTCGACCACGTAACCGGCGATCTCGTCGGCGATCCGGCGAACCATCTCCAGGCGCTGCACCACGGCCACCGCGTCCCGCACGGTGACCAGATCCTCGATCTCCAGTGCGGAGAGCGTGCCGGAGACCTCGTCCAGCCGGAGCTTGTAGCGCTCCAGGGTGGCGAGCGCCTGGTTGGCGCGGGAGAGGATCGCCGCCGAGTCGTCGAGCACGTGCCGTTGGCCGTTGACGTAGAGGCTGATGATCCGCATGGACTGGCTTACCGAAATGACCGGGTAGCCGGTCTGCCGGGCCACCCGCTCGGCGGTGCGGTGCCGGGTGCCGGACTCTTCGGTCGGGATGGACGGGTCGGGCATCAGGTGCACGGCTGCCCGGACGATCCGGGTGCCGTCGCTGGAGAGCACGACGGCGCCGTCCATCTTGCACAACTCCCGGACCCGCGTCGCGGAGAACTCCACGTCCAGCGGGAAGCCGCCGGTGCACAGGCCCTCGACGACCTTGTCGTAGCCGAGCACGATGAGCGCGCCCGTACGGCCGCGCAGGATGCGCTCCAACCCGTCGCGCAGGGCGGTGCCAGGGGCCATCAGGGCGAGGTTGGCGCGCAGTGGGTCCCCGGCGCTCCCGGCGGCTCCCGCCGTCACGCTCACGCTGATCGGGCGGGCGGGCGAGCCCACGGCGCCGGTGCGGGCCTGGGGCGGCGCGCCGGCTGGCTTGGTGGTATCGCGGTCGATCGGCACGGACACAGTCTACGGACTGCCGTGCGGTGGGTGCTGTCGTGGTTACTGTGATGTGTCACGATGCGGCCCTTCCAACCCGTTTCCCGCTTGCGACGTGCTGTCCGGTTTTTCCGTCTGCGTCGGCACGGTGGGTCACTCGGCGGACGCGCGGGCCGCGTGGTGCAGTGCCGAACGGACGTCCGTGACCTCGGTCACCCGCATCTGCTCGGGGCCGGCGCCGGTGCTGGCCGGGCCGCAACCGGGCGGCACCAGGGCCATCTTGAACCCCAGTCGGGCCGCCTCGGCGAGCCGGCGCGGCACCGCCCCGACCCGGCGCACCTCGCCGGTCAGACCCACCTCGCCGATCGCCACCAGATGCGGCGCGATGGCCAGGTTGAGCCCGCCGGAGGCGACCGCCAACGCGACCGCCAGGTCTGCGGCCGGCTCCACCACCCGGATGCCGCCGACCGTGGCGGCGAAGACCTCCCGGTCGTGCAGGGTCAGCCGCTCGGTGCGCCGTTGCAGCACCGCGAGCACCATCGCCAGTCGCGCCGAGTCGAGGCCGGAGACCGTGCGGCGGGGAGAACCGGCCACCGTCGCGCCGATGAGCGCCTGCACCTCGGTGACCAGGGCCCGCCGCCCCTCCATCGCCACAGTGACGCAGGTGCCCGGGACCGGCTCGGAGTATCGGGTCAGGAACAGCCCGGACGGGTCGGCCAGGCTGCTGATCCCGCCCTCGTGCATCTCGAAGCAGCCGACCTCGTCGGCCGCGCCGAACCGGTTCTTCACACCGCGCACCAGGCGCAGCGAGGAGTGCTTGTCACCCTCGAAGTGCAACACCACGTCGACCAGGTGCTCCAGCACCCGAGGCCCGGCCACCTGGCCGTCCTTGGTGACGTGCCCGACCAGCACGGTGGCGATGCCCCGCTCCTTGGCGATCGAGACCAGCGCGGCGGTGACCGCGCGCACCTGGGTCACCCCGCCGGGCACCCCCTCGGTGCCGGTGGTCGAGATGGTCTGCACCGAGTCGAGCACCAGCAGGCCCGGCTTGACCGCGTCGAGGTGACCGAGCACCGCCCCCAGATCGCTCTCCGCCGCGAGGTAGAGCTGGTCGTGCAGGGTGCCCATCCGTTCGGCACGCAACCGCACCTGACTGACCGACTCTTCCCCACTGACCACCAGCGACGGGCTGCCCGAGCCGGCCGCCCACTGCTGGGCCACGTCCAGCAGCAGGGTCGACTTGCCGACACCGGGCTCGCCGGCGAGTAGCACCACGGCACCGGGCACCAGACCGCCGCCGAGCACCCGGTCGAGCTCACTCACCCCGGTGGGCACGGCGCGGGCCGGGGCGGCGCTGATGGTGGCGATGGGCCGGGCCGGCTCGGCCGGCATCCGGGAGCTGACCACCCGACCGGCCACGGTCGGGCCGGTCACCGTGCTCTCGACCACCGCGCCCCACTCCCCGCACTCCGGGCAACGCCCCACCCACTTGGGCGGCTGGTGCCCGCAGGCGTCGCACTCGTAGGCGGGACGCGGCTCGCGGGCGGCGGACCGGCCACGGGCGGCACCGGCAGTGCCGCTACGCGAAGGGGTCGATCGGGAGGTGGTCACATCAGGACGCTAGCCCTCTCGTACGACGAAAACACCCCGGCGTGGTGGTCACCACGCCGGGGCGTCTGTCGATGCGGAGGTCGGGTCACTCGTGGGTGGTGCCGCCCTCGTCGCCCTCGTAGCCACCCTCGCGCTCGATGATCGGCGAGGGACGCGCCGCCGGGGTGAGCGGCACCGCGATCGGCGCCTGGCCGGTCACCGTGTTGCCGTTGCCGAAGTCGAAGGTCACCGAGACGTTCTGACCGGAGCGCAGCGCCTCGGTCAGGCCGACAAGCCGGAGCTGCGAGGTGGCCTCGGAGTTGAGCTGGATGTAGCTCAGCGGAGCCAGCTCGATCCGAGCCAGTTGGCCGGGGGCGGCCGGGCTGGCCGAGCCCGACGCCCGCGCCGACTCCGGGGCGGACGGCGTGGCCGAGGACGACCCGGTCTCGGACGGCGTCGCCGACGGGCTGGCCGAGCGCGACGCGGAGGTCGACGGGCTCTGCGAGCCGGACGGCGAAGCGCTGCCGGACGGAGACGCGCTGGCCGAGGCGGACGCGGACTCCGAGGCGGACGGCAGCGGGCTCGCCGACCCGCCGCCGATCCGCACCTCGCGAGCGCTCTCGGTGGTGACGGTGACGGTGACCGTCTGCTTGGAGTCGTTGTAGATCACGGCGTTCAGCCCAGCGTCCTGGCCGGCCTTGTAACCCTCGGTGCCCGGGTAGTCCACGAGCAGGCCCCGCACGGAGAAGGAGCCGTTGTTGGTGGTGAGGTTTACGCCCTGGACCGACGGCTCCTTCAACGAGGTCTCGGCGATCTGACCGGCGCCGCATCCGGACGCCAGCAGGCCGGTTGCCGCAATCCCGGACAGCAACAGGGCCGCCCGCCGGGATCCCCTGATCGAGCGCGTCACGTCGGTCCTCCTCGTCACAATCCCCACCCGGGCCGCACGCCGGGCACGGTGGCCATACCCGCGCAGACCGCGCTCCAGGGTAGTTGGGGCTGATCGAGGGCCGCACGCGGACCCGGCAATGCCACCTGGCCGGGGGCTCCTCACACCACCCGACCGCTCGCCACCAGCAGGACCACGTCGATCAGGGCCACCAGCATGACCGCCCGGAAGGCCGCCACCGGTCGCCGGCCGGCCCGGACCGCCGAGCGTCCGGCGTACCAGCTCAGTGCCGGAACCACGGCGGCCGTGCCGACCGCGGCCAACCCGATGGCCGACGGCGGCCCGGGTGGTCCGAGGACCAGGGTCGCGGTCGCCGCGAGGAGCAGACCGGCCGCCGCCGCCCGGCTCCCGGCGGCCCCCAGCCGATGGGGCAGGCCGCGCACCCCGGTCCGGGCGTCGTCGGCCAGGTCGGGCAGCACGTTGGCGAAGTGCGCGCCGGCCCCCAGGCAGGCCGCCGCCACCAACAGCCAGGCGGGTGGGGCCGGCTGACCGGGCAGCGCGAGCACCACGAAGGCGGGCAGCGCGCCGAAGGAGACGGCGTACGGCAGCACCGAGAAGGCGGTGGCCTTGAGCGGCCAGTCGTAGAGCAGCGCCGAGACCAGGGCGACGGTCAGCCAGAACGCCGCCGTCGGGTTCGTGGTCAGCGCCAGCAGCGGACAGGCCACCGCGGCCGCCGCCGCGGACCAGGCCGTGGTGCGCCGGCCGACCGCGCCGGCGGCGACCGGTTTGTCGGTACGCCCCACCGTGGCGTCCCGCTCGGCGTCGAGCGCGTCGTTGGTCCAGCCCACGGCGAGCTGGCTGGCCAGCACGGCGAGCACCACCGAGACGATTCCGGACGGCCGGTGGCCCACTCCCCACGCCAGCAGACCGGCGACCGTGGTCACCGCTGCGGCCGGTTCCGGATGGCTCGCCCTGACCAGCCCTAACACCCTCGGCGACATAAGGGAAGTCTGGTCGTTACCGAGCAGTCGTGCCACTCTCGGTGCCATGCGAGACGTGGCTGCGTCCGCGGCGTCCACCGGCCTCCGGGTGCTGCCGCGAAACGACCCGCGCCAGTACGACGACCTGGCCGGTGAGTGGTGGCGGCCGGATGGCGCGTTCGCGATGCTGCACTGGCTGGCCGCGGCCCGCGCGGCGCTGGTGCCACCGGCGACCCGCCCCGACGAGCTGCTTGTGGACCTGGGTTGCGGTGCCGGCCTGCTCGCGCCGCACCTGACCGGCAAGGGCTACCGCCACGTCGGTGTGGATCTGACCCGCTCGGCGTTGCTCCA
The DNA here is from genome assembly GCF_040639415.1 of Micromonospora sp. NPDC023888. Lineage (NCBI taxonomy): Bacteria > Bacillati > Actinomycetota > Actinomycetes > Micromonosporales > Micromonosporaceae > Micromonospora > Micromonospora sp. NPDC023888. The sequence goes on from NZ_JBEZZW010000004.1 coordinate 176,875, forward strand.
GGCGGCCGACCACGGGGTACGCGTCGTCCAGGGTGATGCGACAGCGGTCCCGCTCCCGGACGGTTGCGCCGACGTGGTCTCCGCGGGCGAGCTGCTGGAGCATGTGCCGGCCTGGCCGCGGGTGGTCGCCGAGGCGTGCCGCCTGCTGCGTCCGGGCGGCCTGTTGGTGTTGGACACCCTGAACGACACGGCGCTGGCCCGGCTCGTCGCGGTACGGATCGCCGAGCGGTTGCCGACGGTGCCGCGCGGCATCCACGACCCACGGTTGTTCGTGGACGCTCGGGCGCTTGTCGCCGAGTGTGCTCGGCACGGTGTCGACCTGCGGGTGCGCGGCATCCGTCCGCAGGTGGGCGGCCTGGCCGTCTGGTTGCTGCGGCGAGCCCGCGCGGGCCGGCCGGGCACGACGTCGGCCGGCCGTGCTCCGCGCATCGTGCCGACCCGGTCCACCGCGGTGCTCTACCAGGGGTGGGGGGTCCGAAACGGATAGTCGGGCCGTGGCGGGGTACGGCACTGGTGAGGAGGAGGCGACATGACGGTGCACGCGCTTGAGGCGGCCCGCCGGTTGGCGCCGCGGTTCGCCGCGCGGGCCGCGGAGCACGACCGGGACGGTTCCTTTCCGGTGGACGACTTCCGTGATCTGCGGGAGGCCGGCCTGTTCGGGTTGCTGGTGCCCCGCGCGCTGGGAGGCATGGGAGCGACCTTCGCCGAGTACGCCGCAGTGGCCACTGAGCTTGCCCGGGGCAACGGGGCGACGGCCCTGGTGTTCAACATGCACGCCTCGGTGACCGGCGCGCTCGGCGCGGTCACCGAGGAGTTGGCCGAGGCGTTGGGCGTCCCGGACGAGGCGCTGGCCGCCCGGGATCGCCTGCTCACCGCCGCTGCGCGGGGCTCCTGGTACGCGGTCGCGATGAGCGAGCGTGGGGCCGGCGCCCGGCTGTCCCAACTGAGCACTGTCTACGAGGCCACCGACGAGGGCTGGCATCTCAAGGGCAGCAAGACCTTCTGTTCCGGTGCCGGGCACGCCGACGGCTACCTGGTGGCGGCGCGCAGCGTGGCCGACCAGTCGGTGGTCTCGCAGTTCCTGGTGCCGGCCGGCGACGGCCTGACCGTGGAACCGACCTGGGATTCGCTCGGCATGCGCGCCACCTCCTCCCACGACCTGCACCTAAACGTCAGCGTGTCCGGCGACCGGCTGCTCGGCGGGGTGGAGGGGCTGGCGCTCGTGGTGGCCCAGTTGATGCCGCACTGGCTGGTGGCAAGCTACGCGGCCGTCTACGTGGGGGTGGCCCGGGCTGCCATCGACGCGGCGGCCGAGCATCTCAACGAGCGCAGGTTGGCCGGTCTGCCGGCGGTGCGGGCCCGGCTGGGTCGGGCGGACGCGGCGACGGCCGCCGCGCAACTGGTGGTGGCGGAGGCGGCCCGTCGGGTGGACGAGGCGCCCGGTGACGAGGAGACCAACCGCTGGGTGTGGCGGGCGAAGCTGCTCGCCGGCACCACGGCCGCCGAGGTGGCGGCGTCGGTGCTGGAGGCGGCGGGCACCTCGGCGACCCGTCGTGGTCACCCGTTGGAGCGGCTCTACCGGGATGCCCGCTGCGGCTCACTGCACCCGGCCACGTCTGACGTCTGCGCCGACTGGCTCGGCATCGCCGCGCTGGGCGGCGACCCGGATCGTGACGGATCGGCACCGCGTTGGTGAGCCGACCGTACGGGGCTCGCACGGAAAATAAGCCAGCCGAGGTGGTTGGTGGGACGGCCAGGGGGAGGACAGCATCTGACGAGAGGTGGGGATCGTGTCCGTACCAGTGATCGCGGGGCTCGGGACTGCGCAGCCGCCGTCCGCTTCGCAGGACGAGTTGTGGGAGGGCTTCTTCTCCCGGCACTTCTCCGGCACCACCCGGTCGTTGGCCCAACGGATCTTCGCGAACGCAGGGGTGACCCGGCGGCAGGCCGCGGTCAATCCTCTGCTGGAGGACGTCTCGGACTGGCCGACCGAGCGGCGGATGCGCCGCTACCAGGTGGAGGCTCTGCCGTTGGGCAAGGAGGCGGTGGGTCGTGCGTTGACCGCCGCCGGGTTGGGCGCCGGCGACATCGGGCTGTTCATCGTCTGCTCCTGCACCGGCTACGCCACCCCGGGGCTGGACATCCTGCTCGCCCGGGACCTCGGTATGGCGGCGGACACCCAGCGGATGTTCATCGGCCACATGGGTTGTTACGCGGCGCTGCCGGGGCTCGGCGCGGCGAGTGACTTCGTCACCGCTCGGGGGCGCCCGGCGCTGCTGCTCTGCGCGGAGCTGACCAGCCTGCACATCCAGCCGTCAAGCGCCCGGGTGGACACCCAGCAGATCGTCTCCCACGCGCTCTTCTCGGACGCCGCGGTCGCCGCCGTGGTCGTGCCGGGTGGCCCGGGGTACGCGCTGCGTGAGGTCACCTCGGTCACCGACACCTCGACCGCCGACCACATGACCTGGGACGTCACCGACGCCGGCTTCCGGATGGGGTTGTCGCCGAAGGTGCCGCAGGTGCTGTCGAGGCACGTGCGTGGGCTGGTCGACGAGCTGTTGGCCCGGCACGGCGTCACCACCTCCGAGGTGGACGGATGGGCTGTGCATCCGGGCGGGCCGCGGATCCTCAACGTGGTGGAGCGGGAGTTGGCCCTGCCCGCGCAGGGGTTGGCGGCGTCCCGGGCGACGCTCGACGAGCACGGCAACTGCTCGTCGCCGACCGTGTTGCTGATCCTGGACCGGTTGGGCCGCTCGACGCCTGCGGTCCGACGCATCGTCATGCTGGCGTTCGGCCCTGGCCTCACCCTGTACGCCGCCCTGCTCGATCGACAGGACTGAACGTCTGTCGATCCGGTCGGTACGCTTGATGGATGGATGCGACGGCGGACGAGCGGCTTCGTTCGGCGGTGTTGTTCGGCGCGGCGGTGGCCGTCCTGGTTGCCGGTGGCTGGTGGTGGCGCACCGCCGCGCCCGCCCCGGCGGCCCGGCCGGCTGGTGCGGCGGCGACGCCTGTCGTGGGGCCGAGCGTCAGCACGCCGTTGGAGCGCGCCCTGCTCCGGGGTGCTGGGGTGAATGTGCGGGTCGATGCCGAGACGGGAGCGGTCGTCCGGGCGGTGGATGCCCCGGCGACGGTGATCGACCCGGCCACCGGCAAGATCATCGACATCGAGGGTGATCCGAGCTGGCTCGTCTTCCAGGGTGAGCTGCCCTCGTTCCGCGAGACGATCTGGCAGGAGCGGGCGGTGCTCGTGCCGGGGCAGCGCGTCGTCCGGCAGGCGGGCGGCGGTGACTCCCGTTACCTGTTGCAGTACCGGTGTACCAGGCCGGGCACCCTGTCGGTGACGGTCGTCGAGGGCGATCTGGCCGGGCCGGCGGAGATCGACTGCGACGGCATGATCACCAGCGCCGAGGTGCTCTCGCACGGCAGGCCGTTCCGGGTGTGGCTGTCGACAGTCGGGGTGCGCGAGATCGATGTCGAGGCGCAACTCGTCGGCCTGCCCCTCTAGCGTGGCGTCAGCCGGCGAGGGCGATCAGGTCGTTCCGGTAGGAGTCGACCGGGCCCAGGTCGGGCAGCATCCGGGTCACTGTGCCGGCGCGGTCGACAAGCAGTGCGGTCAGGGTGCCGGGGCGGGCCGGTTGGCCCAGGAACGACCGCAGTCCGCCGGCGGGGTCGGCAAGCGCCCGGGCCCCCGCGCCGGCCGTTGGCGGGGTCGCTACCGCCCGCCCTCCGGCGACGGTGACCACCGCGACTCCGGGAGGCGCTGCCGCCACGGCCTCGTCGATCTGCTCGGGACAGGGGCAGCCGTCCGTCAGGATGATCATGGCGGGCAGCAGGCCGCGCAGCGGTACCGGCGACTGGGCGGCGTCGACCAGGTCCAGCGCGGGCAGTGCCCGGCCGGCGACGGTCGCGGGAGGCGCGTACGGGGCCGGGGTCGGGCGGTCGGTGCCCCGGCTGGCGCGGGGCCAGGCGACGGCGAGCAGGCCGGCCATCGTGGTGAGTAGCGCGACCATCAGCACCAGCAGTGGCAGGGCCAGGTGGCCGGAGCGGCCGCCGGCGGCCCGGCGCAGCTCGCGACGGAGTTGGGCGGCCTCGTCGGCGAGCGCCGAGGCGTCGTCCGGGACCACGACGCGGCCCCACTCGGGCGGTAGGCCGGGCAGGCCGTCGGCTGGCCCGTGACCCTCGGCATCCGGCTTGCCCATCGGACCTCCTGGAAGGGGCTCGAGAGCGGTGTGCGGCTCGGTCTCCAGGGTCCCGCACCAGGGGCACCTCCCGCTACACCTGGGCGCATTCCCGCCGGCCGGGATACCATGGGAAGAGCGCATAGCCCTTGATCTCGACGTTCTGTTCACCCGTGCCGGGCAGTCATCCGCACGTTACGGAGCGTGTTCGAACCATTGGTTTGACCGCCTGTCAAGCTGAAGCAAGACCTCTCACAGGGCCCCTGAGCTGCGCCAACGGTCAGGACATCGGTGAGACATCGGTGCCTGAGCGTGTTACCCTAGACACAGCGAAAGGGGTTTCGAACCTATGGTTTTCAGTGTCGGCGAGACCGTTGTTTACCCCCACCACGGGGCCGCACTCATCGAGGCAATCGAGACTCGGGTCATCAAGGGCGAGCCTAAGCAATACCTCGTCCTGAGGGTCGCGCAGGGTGACCTGACGGTCCGGGTGCCGGCCGAGAACGCCGAGATCGTGGGCGTGCGTGAGGTGGTCGGCGAAGAGGGCCTCGGTAAGGTCTTCGACGTTCTGCGGGCTCCGCACACCGAGGAGCCGACCAACTGGTCGCGGCGTTACAAGGCCAACTTGGAAAAGCTGGCCTCCGGCAATCCGCTGAAGGTCGCCGAGGTCGTGCGTGACCTGTGGCGCCGGGAGCGGGAGCGGGGCCTCTCTGCGGGCGAGAAGCGGATGCTTGCCAAGGCCCGCGACATTCTCGTTGGTGAGGTCGCGCTGGCCGAGAAGAGCACCAAGGATGAGGCGGAGACGCTGCTCGACAAGGTCCTCACCGAGGCCTAGTCCGTAGAGCATCGTCGTCCCACTAAGTAGCGAAGAAACCACCGAGGACCGCGACGTGACCGCGCAGCTCAACCCGCGCGGTGACGTCGCGGTCCTCGTGCCTGCGGCGGGCGCCGGTGTACGGCTCGGCCCCGGCCGACCCAAGGCGCTGCGCCTGCTCGCCGGCGAGCCGCTGTTGGTGCACGCCGTGCGTCGACTGGCCGCCGCACCGTCGGTGCACACGATCGTGGTGGCCGCGCCGGCCGCCGACGTGCAGGCCGTCCGCGAGCTGCTGGCCCCGGTCGCCCCGGTGATCGTGGTGGCCGGCGGTGCGGAACGGCAGGCGTCGGTGGCCGCCGCGCTGGCCGCGGTACCCGCCGGCCCGACGATCGTCCTGGTGCACGACGCCGCCCGCGCGCTCACCCCACCCGCGCTCGTCGAAGCTGTCGCGGCGGCAGTTCGCGACGGGCGGGACGCGGTGATCCCGGTGCTGCCGGTCGTCGACACGATCAAGGAGGTCGGTGCCGGCGAGGTGGTGCTCGGCACCGTCGACCGTTCTGCCCTGCGCGCGGTGCAGACCCCGCAGGGTTTCCGCCGGGCCGTGCTCAGCGCCGCGCACGCCGCGGCCGGCGACCCCCTCACCGACGACGCCGGGTTGGTCGAGAAGCAGGGCGTCGCGGTGAGCTGCGTGCCGGGCTCGGAGTACGCCCTGAAAATCACCAGGCCGTTCGACCTGACGCTGGCCGAGCACCTCCTTGCCGCCTCGGGTTGACGCGTACCCTCTGATCATGATCGTTCCCCGGGTGGCCATCGGCACCGACGTGCACGCGTTCGAGCCCGGCCGGCCCTGCTGGGTCGCGGGCCTGCTCTGGCCCGACCAGGACGGCCTCGCCGGGCACTCGGACGCCGATGTGGCCGCGCACGCCGCCTGCAACGCGCTGCTCTCCGCCGCCGGCCTCGGTGATCTCGGTTCGGCCTTCGGGGTGGATCAGCCGGAGTGGGCCGGCGCCTCCGGGGTGGCGCTGCTGACCGAGACGGCCCGCCGGGTGCGCGCCAGCGGCCTGCAGATCGGCAATGTGTCGGTGCAGGTCATCGGCAACCGACCCAAGATCGGTCGCCGCCGGGCAGAGGCCCAGGAGGTGCTGTCCGCCGCCGTCGGCGCCCCGGTCACCGTCTCCGCCGCGACCACCGACGGGCTTGGCTTCACGGGCCGCGAGGAAGGGCTGGCCGGCGTCGCGGTGGCCCTGGTGTACGACGCGCCGGCCGCCTAAGCTCGCCGCGATGTCCAGCGACCCAGCCCCCGACCGCTCCGCCGCGGACGGCTACCTCCAGCGGGCCCAACTTCTCGCCGAACTCGGCCGCCACGACGAGGCGGCCGGCGAGCTGACCTACGGGTTGGCCCTGCAACCGGATGACGTGGACGCCCTCACCACGCTGGCTCGGGTGCACCTGGCCGCCGGCCGCCCCAGCGAGGCGCTCACCGCCGCGGACACGGCCGTGGCGGCCGCACCGGAGGCCCTCCCGCCGCTTGTCGCCAGGGGCATGGCGCTCGCCGACCTGGAGCGATATGCCGAGTCGGCCGCCACCGCCGACCGGATCCTGGCCCTCGGCCCGGCCGACGCGTACGCCCAGTGGAGCGCGGCGGCGCTCCTGGCGGACGCCCGCAACGGACAACCCGCGCTGAACGCGGCCTGGCGTGGCGTCGAACTGGCACCGGAGGAGCCGCAGGCGCACCTGGTGCTCAGTCTGGTCGCCGCCCGGCTGAACCTGTTCGACCTGGCCGAGCGGGCCTACCGGGAGGCGTTGCGGCTCGATCCGCGCGTCGCCGAGGCTGGGCACGATGTGGGTGTCCTGCGCCTGGAGCAGCGCCGCTGGTCGGACGCGTTGGCGCACGTCGCCGAGACCGTGGCGATCACCCCGAGCCGCATCGACTCGCCGCGGACGCTCGCGCACGGCCTGCACCGCCTGGTGCTCTACGGCGCGGGTTGGTCGCTGGTGGCGGCGGTGCTCGTGGCCTTCGCGGCCTCGGCCAGCGACGGGTTCTCCCGCGTCCTGGCGGTGCTCGCCGCGCTCACCGGGGGGATCGTCGTCTGGCAGCTCGCGGCCCGGTTGCCGGGGCTGACCCGGACCGTTCTGCCGGCGCTGCTGCACTTGGATCGGGCGATCGCGCTGGCGATCTACGCCGTGGCCGCCGCGCCGCTGCTGCTGCTGGTGTACGCGGTGGTCGGCTCGCCGTGGCCGCTGGTGCTGGCCATCGCCGTCACGGCCGTAGCCGAGTTCGCCATCTTCACCAGAACCGCCTTCCGCTAACCCACCCTCCGCGACTAAACCGAACGCGCCCACGTCCAGGCGTACCCCTCGTCCTCGCAGCCGCTGGCGGCGGCGCAGAGATCGAGGGGGCGGAAGGTGTCGACCATGACGGCAAGCTCGTCGAAGTAGTCGGCCCCGATGGAACGCTCGGCGGCACCCGGCTGGGGGCCGTGGGTGAACCCGGACGGGTGCAGCGAGATCGAGCCCTGCTCGATGCCCGAGCCACGGCGGGCCTCGTAGTTGCCGCCGGTGTAGAAGAGCATCTCGTCGGAGTCGACGTTGTGGTGGTTGTACGGCACCGGGATCGAGTCCGGGTGGTAGTCGACCTTGCGGGGCACGAACGAGCAGATGACGAAGTTGGGGCCCTGGAAGGTCTGGTGCACCGGCGGGGGCTGGTGGATGCGGCCGGTGATCGGCTCGAAGTCGTGGATGGAGAACGCCCACGGGTAGAGGTGGCCGTCCCAGCCGACCACGTCGAACGGGTGGTTGGCGTAGACGTAGCGGGTCCAACCACGCCGGTGGCGGACCAGCACCTCGACCTCCTCGCCGTCGACGAGCAGCGGGGCGTCGGGGCCCCGGACGTCGCGCTCGCAGTACGGCGAGTGCTCCAGGAACTGGCCGCGTACGGAGAGGTAGCGCTTGGGCGGGCCGATGTGCCCGGACGCCTCGACGGCGAGCAGCCGGACCGGCTGGTCACCGGTGGGCACCAGCCGGTGGATGGTCGAGGTGGGGATGACGACGTAGTCGCCGGCGACCGCGTCCAGCACCCCGAACGGGGATTCGACCCGCAGGGCGCCCGACTCGACGTAGAGGCAGTGGTCGCCGGTGGCGTCGCGGAACAGGGGTGAGGGCCGGTCGGCGAGCACGTACCCGATCCGGACGTCGTCGTTGGCGAGCAGGTACTGCCGGCCGAGGACGGGGTCGGCGCCGCCGGTGTCCAGCTTGTGGGTGCGCAGGTGGCGGGGCTTGAGCGGCAGGTTCGGTGCCCGGGTGAACGCCGGTGGGGTGAACTCGTCGGCGGCCAGGATCGCCGTGGGCGCGTGCCGGTGGTAGAGCAGGGACGAGTCGGAGGAGAAGCCCTCCTGCCCCATCAGCTCCTCGGCGTAGAGGCTGCCGTCGGGCTGACGGAACTGGGTGTGGCGCTTGCGCGGCACCTCGCCGATGCTGCGGTAATACGGCATCACGCCTCCCGAAATGTCCCGTCCACCGGCCAGGTGTGTCCGATAATCGGACGTTGTTGTCCGATCCTTGTAGCGTCCCGTACATTCTTGTTCCGTGTCAACGCAGGTGCCAGCACTCCTCCACGGCCTGGTGGACGACGCCGCCGTCTTCCCGCCGGGCAGCGCCACGCTGCCCGACGCCCTGGCCGCCCACCGCCAGCACCGCGTCGCCTGGTACGCCGATCTGGTCGGCCCGCTGCTGATCCCGGCCTCGACCGTGGCGCGCGGCGACCTGAGCGGTCTCGTCGATCCCGGCGAGGGTCTGGTCGTCGGCGTGATCGGTGACACCGGGATCGGGAACCTGCCGTTCGCGCTGTCGTCCCTCGCCCCGGACGGCGTCACCGCGCGGCAGGTCGAGGTGGCGGTCGCCAAGCGGGGCGAGGACCCGCTGCCCGGCGTCGCCGAGCTGCTGCGACGTACCGACGCCACGCCGGGCGTCGAGGCCGTGTACGCCGAACTTCCGTTGACCTTCGGGCTGATGGGCGCGCTCGACGCGATCGCCGCCGCCCGGGCCGACGGCGTGCCGATCGCCGCCAAGTTCCGCACCGGCGGACTGGCCGCCGAACTGTTCCCCACCCCGGCCGAGCTGGCCGCCGTGATCTGCGCCTGCCGGGACCGGAACCTGCCGTTCAAGCTCACCGCCGGGCTGCACCAGGCGGTCCGGCACCTCGACCCGGAGACCGGGTTCACCCACCACGGGTACGCCAACGTGCTGGCCGCGACGCTGGCCGCCGCCGACGGCGAGGGCGCGGCCCGGGTCGCCGAGCTGCTGACCGCGCTGGACCCGCGCCCTCTGTTGGAGCGCGCGACCGCACACCTGCACGAACCCCGCCCACTCTGGGTCGGTTTCGGCTCGTGCAGCATCCTGGAACCACTTACCGATCTGATCCGGCTGGGGCTGGTGAACGGGGGCTACGACGCATGACCTGGGTGACCGGCGTTGACGGCTCGCCGTACGGGGTGACGAACCTGCCGTACGGGGTCTTCCGGCGTGACGGGGGCCGGCCGCGGATCGGCGTACGGATCGGGTCGTGGGTGTTCGACCTGGCCGCGGCGGAGGCCGCCGAGCTGGTGCTGGCCGCCGGTGCGTTGTGCCGACCCACCCTCAACGAGTTCATGGCGCTGGGCCGTCCGCAGTGGATCGCGGTGCGGCAGCGGATCACCGAGCTGCTGACCGACCCGGCGCACCGGGCCGACGTGGAGCCGATGCTGCTGCCCCTCGACGACGTGGAGCTGTTGCTGCCGATCGAGGTGGCCGACTACGTCGACTTCTACTCCTCCGAGCACCATGCGTCGAACGTGGGGCAGATCTTCCGCCCCGGTCAGCCGCCGCTGCTGCCGAACTGGAAGCACCTGCCGATCGGCTACCACGGACGGGCCGGCACCGTTGTCGTCTCCGGCACGCCGGTGGTCCGGCCGACCGGCCAGCGGGCCTCCGCCGAGGGGCCGGTCACCGGCCCGTCGGTACGCCTCGACATCGAGGCCGAGGTCGGCTTCGTGGTGGGCGTACCGAGCCGGTTGGGTGATCGGGTGTCGGTCGACGACTTCGCCGACCACGTCTTCGGGGTGGTGCTCGTCAACGACTGGTCGGCCCGGGACATCCAGGCCTGGGAGTACCAGCCGCTCGGCCCGTTCCTCGGCAAGTCGTTCGCCACCTCGATCTCGGCCTGGGTGACGCCGCTGGACGCTCTCGGCGACGCCTTCGTACCGGCGCCCGACCAGGACCCGCCGGTCGTCGACTATCTGCGCGACGTGCCGCACCTGGGTCTGGACCTCCGACTGGCGGTCGAGTGGAACGGCGAGCGGGTGAGCGAGCCGCCGTTCGCCACCATGTACTGGACGCCGGCACAGCAGTTGGCGCACCTCACCGTCAACGGCGCGTCGCTGCGCACCGGCGACCTGTACGCCTCCGGCACCGTCTCCGGCCCCGACCGATCGGAGGTCGGCTCGTTCCTGGAACTCACCTGGGGTGGGGCGGAGCCGGTGAAGGTGGGCGACGAGAGCCGCACCTTCCTCGCCGACGGTGACACGGTGACCATCACCGCCACCGCGCCCGGTCCGGACGGCACCACCATCGCGTTGGGCGAGGTGAGCGGCACCATTCGTCCGGCCGCCTGAGCGGTCGCATTCCATCCGTCTCGTGCACGGGACCGGTTATCGCACAGCCCGTGCGATAACCGGCCCCGGTTGACCCGTTGATCGTCCGGATCCCGTTGCCTCGCCGCGTGATCCGAGCCGGGCTCAATCCGGCTGTCAGCGGTGGGGCATCCATCGCACACGGAGGTAACGACGATGCACGATCTTGCGGACGCGGTCTGGCGTACCAGCAGCCGTTCCAACGACCAGGGGCTCTGCGTGGAAGTGGCGGACAACCTGGTCGACGTCCATGGTCTGGTCGCGATCCGCGACTCCAAGGACCAGGCCGGTCCCACACTCGCGGTCAGCCCGCCGGGGTGGACAGCCTTCATCGGGGCGATCCGGGCCGGTCGCTTCGAACACTGACCGGAGCATCGGCACCGGACGACGACGTCTGGTGCCGAGCGTCGGTCCAATCGGACAGCGTGGCCTCCGGGAGGTGAAAAACCCGTCCCGGGGGCCCCGGCCGGCCCTCACTCCGCGTACCGTCGGGGACACGGGAGGCTGGCATGTCGACGGTGGCGGTTACCAGGTTCATCGAGGCGCACGCTGTCGATGTCTGGTGTCTGCTGACCGACCTGCCCGGCCGCACGGCCCGGCTGACCGCCGCCGGCCCGATCGAGGTGCTCACTCCGGGTCCGTTCGGGCCGGGCACCGCCTGGCGTGAGGCGCGTGCCCAGCCCGGCGGCGGCACGCTTACCGAAGAGTTCCTGGTGGTGGAGGCGCTCGCCCCACACCGGTTGGTGCTCTGTTCGTCAGGTGCTGGCGTGGACTACCGGATCACCTGGAGTTTGCGACAGGTCCGGCGTCGCCGTCGCGGTTGCACGGCGGTCACCGTCACCCACGAGGCCGTGCCGACCGCTCCGTACGGTCGGGTGGTGGCCCTGCTGCTCGGCGGCCTCGCCGCGCGGGCGGTCGAGGTGGCGCTCGGGCGCGACCTCGCCGACCTGGCCGTCGCGGCCGGTGCCGGCTCCGTCGAAGCCGCCTGAGCCCCGGCTGGTCACCTCCGCCACCGCGCGTGGTCGTCGTGACCTGCGCGGGGTTCGGCCGGTTCCGCTGGGTAGGGTGCCGGGCGGAGGTGCGGCATGGGGATCCCGAGGGGCCGACGGCGGCTCGCGATGGCTGTCGCGGCGCTGCTCGCGACAGTGGCTGTCGCGGTCATCGTCCACCGGGTGCTCGCGCCGGCCGAGGTGAGCACGGTGGCCCGGGCCGAGTATCCACCGGCTGCCCAACCGGCCGCCGGTGTGGTCGGTCGACTGCCGGTCGCCCCGTTGATCGTGGACGGGAGGCTGCGGGTGTACGCCGCGCACCGCCAGGTCTACGCCGACCGGCCCGTCGACGGTCGGCACCGGACCACCCCGTACTGGTCGTACCGCCGCTGGCCGGCGGCGTTGACCGGGGTGGTGGCCAGCGGCAGCACGGTGGTCAGCCGTTGGTCCGACGGGCAACTGGTCGCGCTCGACGCGCCTACCGGTCGGGTGCTCTGGAAGGCCGACGGCCCGGAGCCCGCCGAGAGCGAGGCGGTGGTGCGGCGTACCGGTGCGGTGACCGTCTGGGATCCGCGCGGGCTCCACCTCACCGACCTCCCGGACGGCCGCACGGTCGTGGTGGTCAGCGGCGACGCCGAGGCACGCGGCGTCGAGGTGAGCGGTGGTCAGCGGCTGTGGCGGGTCGACCTGCCGGGCAGTTGCCGCAGCGACGTCGGCACCACCGCCGCCGGCGAGCTGATCGGTCTGGACCGATGTGCCGGGCCCGCGACCGTCGAGTTCCGGGATGCGGCGACCGGCGCGGTGCGCGAACGGTGGCGACCGCCCGGTGGGTCGGGCGAGTTGGTGGTGACTCCGCTCGGTTGTCGTACCGGCCGGTCGGACTGCCCGGCCCTGCGCACCGGGGGACCGGGCGACGCGGCCGGCCGAGGGTGGCTGGTGGGCGCCGGCCAGCCGGTCGCCGCCCCCGGGCTCGATCCGGCCGGCGCCACGGTGGTGGGTGACCAGGCCGTCGTGGTGCTCGACGGGGTGGCGGTGGGTCGGTCGGCGCGTACGGGCGCCGAGCTGTGGCGGTCCGCCGGCCTCGGTGCGGCCCGGGTCCTGGCCGCGCAGCCTGGTCGGGTGCACCTGCTGACCGAAGCCAACGACCTGGTGACGCTGGACCCGGTGACCGGTAGGCGACTGTCCCGCTTCTCGCTGAACGTCGGACGGGACGGAACGGGTTGGGTGCCCGGCGCGGTGGGGGTCGGGGGCGGCTACCTGGCGGTGGAACGACTCCGCAGGCCGGTCGACCCTGCTGCCGACGACAGGCGCTACTACCTGACCGCGGAAGCGGTGATCCTGGCGGCCACCTGATCGTGGCGTCTCCGGCACCCGGAGAGCCGAACCGTCCATACCCTTTGTCAGGAAAAGGTATGTTTCTCACGGTTCAGGTTTTTCTTCCGGAAGGGGTCGGCGCATGGGCAGGACAGCAGCCAACTACGTCGCGGGCGGTGCACTAGCCGCAGCCGCGAGCCTCGCGCTGGCGGTTCCGCCGCTGCTGGCCGCGGATCCCGCTTCGGCGCGCGGGTTCGGTGCCGTCCAGGCCGCGCCGTCGGCCGACACCGGCGTCACCTTCGAGATCCTGCCGGCGACGCCGACACCCACACCGACGCAACCCGCGCCACCCACCCCCACACCAACGCAACCCGCGCCACCCACGCCCACGCCGACGCAGCCCACGCCGGCACCGCCCCAGCCCACGCCCAGCCACAGCGGTCAACTGCCGGTCACCGGTTCCGGCGGGTCGACGTTGCTGCTCGCCGGACTGGGCGTGATCCTGCTGATCGTCGGTGGGCTGCTCGCCGCCCGTCGCCGGCGGCCAGTGTGACGTACGCCGGCCGTCGGCGGCTGGTGCGAGCCCGCCGCCGGCGGCCGATGCGCTGCGCGGCCGCCGGCGTCGCGTCAGTGTCCGGCCGAGACCCGCTCCCGTGGTCTGCCGCTGGGCGGCCGAGGGGACTGCCGGGAGCGCCGGACCAGCACCGCGAGGCCGGCGAGGAGCAGAAGGCCCGCGACGACCGCCGCCACGGTCCAACCGGACGTCATCCGGGAGATGGCGCTGCCCCGCTTGCCGACCTGACCCGCGTCGGGGAACCGGATCTGCGCGCTGATGCTGCGTTTCACCAGCCCGCTCTCCAGGTTCACCTCGATCTTCCAGGGCCCGTTCGGCAACTCGGCGGGTAGCCGGGCGACGACCTGGCCGGAGCCACCCGGCGGTAGCGTGACGCCCTGCCCGACCTGGAACGGGCCGGCTCGGCTGCCGGCTGGCCCGTCGCTGAGGGTGACCGAGCCGGTCAGGTCGATGGCGCGGCCACCGGTGTTGGTGACCTGGGCGGTCACCGAGGGCTCGCCCGCCGGGCTGCGGGCCGGGCGAAGCTCACCTATCGAGAAGTCGGAGACCGGCTCGCCCCCGGGCCCGATGTCGAGGTACATCCGGACGCCGACCCGGTGGATCTGGGTGACCTCCCCGTCGGAGCGGGGCGCGGAGGTGGCGGACGCCCAGATCACCCCGTACCGCTCGCCGCGCGAGGCGGCCGGTGGCACCGTGATGGTCGCCCGGACCCGCGCCTCGCCCCACGGTTCCACCTCCACGACGGAGCTGTCGAGGGTGATCCAGGAGGTCAGCTCGTTGGCCGCGCGGCCCTCGCCGAACCTGAACTCCGAGCCAGCCACGGCCGCCGCTCCCGCGTACACGTCGATGCGGCGGGCCTCGTCGGTGCGATTGCTGATCAGCAGTTGCCGCTTGATGGTGGTGCCCGGCGGCAGGTGATCGACGATGTAGCGCAACGCCCGGGGGTCGTCGCGGCGATTGCTCGGCGCCTCCAGCAGCCGGATCCCGAGGCGGTCGTCGGCGTCCGGCTCGGCCGCGCCGGCCCGGGTCGACAGACCCGGACCGGCGAGGCAGAGCAGCGCCAGCGCGACCGCGACGGTCGACCGGCCGTGGCGGCTAGGCCACCGAATGCGTCACCGTCCCGGTGTAGACGCCCGCGATGCTGTCCAGCGGCACGTTGACGACCAGAGTGGGGTTCCAGGTCGCCGTGTTGCCGCCGGTGCCACCGGTGTGGGTGAACGCCGTGACCGGGGTGACGCTGTCCAGCGGTTCCGCCTCCGGGGCGGTGGGCTGACCGGGCGTGAAGGTGCCGGTGCCGGTGGTCGCCGTTGCCGGGCCCGACCAGTAGTCGATCTCCCCCGGGAGAACTGTCTCGGCGGGGGTGCCGCCACCGGTCTGGAAGACGGTGGCGGTCACCGTGGCCACCCAGGAGGCGTCCGCCGCACCCCGGGAGTCGGTGACCGTGACCGGGCCGAGCTGGCCGGTGATGACGCTGCCGGGCGCGCCGCTGCCCAGGTCGGCGGTGGCCGGCGCGTCGATGTCGAGGGTTCCCGCTGCCACCTCGAACGTGACGGTGGTGGTGTCGGTCGGCGCGGCGGCGGCCGGTGCGGCGAGGAAGCCCACCATCGCGGCGGCGGCCGCTCCGGCGAGGCAGATCTTGGCAGTACGCACTGTTTGTTACCCCGTTTTCTCGAAGTGGGCCGGCGTGATTCCTCGATACAGCCGGCTACTTCGGAAGATAGGGCAGTTAAAGGGACGGAAGTGGACAAACAGCGCTTATGGCACCGATCCGGGTCAGCTCAGCGCCGACTCCGCAGCGGCCAGGAACGCGTCGTTCTCCGCGGAGGTGCCGATGGTGACCCGGACGCCGTCCCCGGCGAACGGCCGCACGATCACCCCGCGCGCCTCGCATGCCTTGCCGAACGCCACGGCCCGCTCGCCAAGCGGCAGCCAGACGAAGTTGGCCTGGCTCGCCGGCACCTCGGGCACGAACTTGCGCAGCGCCTCACCGACCCGATCCCGCTCGGCGACGACCAGGGCGCAGCGGCGCGCCATCTCCGTCGCCTGGGTCAGCGCGGCGAGCGCCCCGGCCTGAGCCGCCGTGCTGCTGGAGAACGGGGTCGCCACCTTGCGGATGGCCGCGGCCACCACCGGCTGGGCAACCAGCCAGCCCATCCGGAGCCCGGCCAGACCCCACGCCTTCGACAGCGTGCGCAACACCGCCACGTTCGGCCGGTCCAGGTAGTCGAGACCATCCGGCACCTCCGGATCCGTGACGAACTCCCGGTACGCCTCGTCGATCACCACAAGCACGTCGTCCGGCACCGCGTCGAGGAACCGGTCCAGCTCGGCCCGGCGCACCGCCGTACCGGTCGGGTTGTTCGGGTTGCAAACGAAGATCACCCGGGTCCGGTCGGTCACCGCCGCGGCCATCGCCGCCAGGTCGTGCCCGTGCCCGGCGTCGTTCGGCACCCGCACGCTTGTCGCGCCACTTGTCGCCACGATGATCGGGTACGCCTCGAAGGACCGCCACGAGTAGAGCACCTCGTCGCCGGGCAGGCAGGTGGCCCGGACCAGGTGCTCGGCGAGCGCCACCGACCCGCAGCCGGTCGCGATCCGGTCGGCGTCCACCCCGTACCGCTCGGCCAGCGCGTCCCGCAGCGCGACCACGCCCATGTCCGGGTAGCGGTGCGAGGTGGTGATCGCCTCGGTGACCGCCTCCACCACGCCCGGCAGCGGCCCGTACGGCACCTCGTTGCTGGCCAGCTTGATGGCCTCCGGGAGGCCCAACTCCCGAGCCAGGTCGGCCGGACTGCGCCCCGGCACGTAGCTGGGTAGCGCGTCCAGGTCGGCGCGGGTCAGCCGCAGCGCCGGCTGGTGACGTCCGGAGTCGGTCATGGGGTGTCTCCCGGGGGCTGGTTGCGGTCGTTCGAGGGGGTGGAAGCGGTGGGGGGCGGAACTTCGACGACGACTGTCTGCGCGCGCTTGTCGTGCAGCGCCTGGCGCAGCGGATGGTCGAAGAGCGGGGAGAGGGCGTCGACCAGTTGCAGCACCAGACCGATCCCGGCGCAGTACCAGAACAGCGTCGGCGGACCCAGCAGAATCCACCGGGCCAGCGACCGGCCCATGCCCAGCGGCTGGTCGGCGGCGAGCGGCACCGCCCGGATCCGCATCAGCCGCTTGCCGACGGTCTGCCCACTGGCGGCCATGGCCGGCACCTCGTACGCCAGCCAGAGCGCGGTGGCGATCAGCAGGATCACCACCAGGAGCGAGTTGGCCTGCTCGCCTGGCAACGGCAGGCCCTCGGCGGAGGTCTCGCCCCGCTCCGCCCGCCGGAAGATCTCCCGCCAGTACGGTGCCCACTCCTGCGCCCAACGCCAGACGAACCAGCCGTTGGCCACGATGTTCAGTGCGAAGAGAAGCCCGAAGTCGATGATCCGAGCGACCAACCGGCGGCCGTAGCCGGCCAGCACGAGGCCATGTGGTCGTGGCTCGGGCGGTCGCATCGACCACCCGGGGTGGCCGGGCGGGGGCGCCCAGCCAGGTTGGCCGCCCGGAGGCGCCCAGCCCGGCGGACTGCTCTGTGGACCCCAACCAGGAGGGCCGGCGGCCGGGCCCCAGCCTGGGCCGTGGCCCGGCTGCGGGCCGTACCCCGGTGGTGGACCCTGCTGCGGTGGCCCGCCGGGCACGACGGTCGCCGGGCCCACGGCGGCGGGCGCGGCCGGGGCGACCGGAGCGGGCGACGGCTCGGCCGGTGGAGGACCGTCCGGCGGGGTGGCATCGACGGGGATGGGCGCGCCGAGCCAACCCTCGCCGTCCCAGTAACGTCGGGTGTCGGTGTCGGCCGGATCCACGTACCAGCCAGGTTGAACGCTCACGCCGCCGCTCCGCTTCGCTGCGCGACGGCGCGAGGCGCCACGCTACTGAGCCTGCTGGTTCGTTCGCTGCGCTCGCTCACGTCGCCGCTCCGCTTCGCTGCGCGACGGCGCGAGGCGCCACACTACTGAGCCTGCTGGTTCGCTCGCTGCGCTCGCTCACCAGGACACCTTAACGACGACCGTCTCAGCGAACTTGTCGTGGAGGCACTGCTGCCACGGCTTGTCCCAGAGCTGCCACAATCCGTCGACGTAGACGCCGGCCGGGACCAACGAGCCCCCCAGGTACTGCACGAGCCAGCGCCGGCCGGCCATCCGCCGGTCCAGCGTGCGGGTCGGGTCGATCGGCACCACGCGCAGGTTCAGCACCTTCTTGCCGACCGTCTGACCGCCGCGCTTGAGGTACTCCACGTGGTAGAGCCAGTAGAACCCGAGCGTCACGACGAGGAACCCGAGTTGCAGCAGCATGATCGGCAGGAAGAACTCGAGGAAGAAGGTGGCCATGTCGGGTGCCACAAGTGAGCCGTCCGGGTTGGTCCGGCCCATCTCGGTGACCATCCGCCACCAGAGGATGACGAAGAACGGCAGGAACAGCACAAGCGACACGGCGCTCGCCAGGGCCGTGTCGATCAGCCAGGCCAGCAGCCGGTCGGCGAAGCTCGCCAGCGGCTGACCGCCCGGGCTCAGCGGTGGAGGCAGCGGGCCGGGTGGTCCGGCGTGCCACGGCGGCGGGGCGTACCCGGGCGGGGCGTACCCGGGTGGGGCGTACTGCGGCGGCGCGGCGTACCCATGGGGGATCTGTCCGGGCGGCGGCGCGACGCCGCCGGCGGCGGGCGGAGGCCCACCGACCGGCGGCGTCGGGTACGACGGAGGCTGCGTCACGCTCGACAGTGTTACAGGTTGCCGCGGGCTTCCTGCTCCCGCTCGATGGCCTGGAAGAGCGCCTTGAAGTTGCCCTTGCCGAAGCCCAGCGAGCCGTGCCGCTCGATCAGCTCGAAGAAGACGGTGGGGCGGTCCTGCACCGGCTTGGTGAAGATCTGGAGCAGGTAGCCGTCCTCGTCCCGGTCGACCAGGATCTTGCGGGCCTTCAGCTCCTCGATCGGCACCCGCACCTTGCCGATGCGGGCGCGCAGCTCGGGGTCCTCGTAGTACGAGTCCGGGGTGTCCAGGAACTCCACCCCGGCGGCCCGCATCGCGTCGACGCTGGCCAGGATGTCGTTGGTGGCGACGGCGATGTGCTGCGCCCCGGGGCCCTGGTAGAACTCCAGGTACTCGTCGATCTGGGACTTCTTGCGGGCGATCGCCGGCTCGTTGAGCGGGAACTTCACCTTGCGGGTGCCGTTCGCGACGACCTTGCTCATCAGCGCCGAGTAGTCGGTGGCGATGTCGTCGCCGACGAACTCCGCCATGTTGGAGAAGCCCATCACCCGCTTGTAGAACTCGACCCACTCGTCCATCCGGCCCAGCTCCACGTTGCCGACGACGTGGTCGACGGCCTGGAAGAAGCGCTTCGGCTGGATGCCGGCGTCGATCATCGGCTGCCGGTCCACGATCGGGCCGCGAGCGGTGAAGCCGGGCAGGAACGGGCCGGTGTAGCGGGACCGGTCGACCAGGGTGTGCCGGGTGTCGCCGTACGCGGCGATGGCGGCCATCCGGACGGTGCCGTGCTCGTCGGTCACCTCGTGCGGCTCGACGACGCTGGCAGCGCCCTGCGCGATGGCGTGCGCGTACGCGGCGTCGACGTCCGGCACCTCAAGCGCGATGTCGCTGATCCCGTCGCTGTGCTTCGCCACGTGCTCGGCGCCGTCGGCGTCCGGGCGCACCGCGCCGGTCAGCACGAACCGGGCCGAGCCGCTGGTGAGCACGTACTGGGCGTGGTCGCGGTAACCCTGCTCCGGGCCGCGGTACGCCACGCAGGTCATGCCGAACGCGGTGGAGTAGTAGTGCGCGGCCTGCTTGGCGTTGCCGACCAGGAAGTGCACGTGGTCGAGGCCCCGGACCGGGAACGGGTCGTGGCTGATGTCGTGGTCGACAGCGCCGACGAGCCGGTCGACGTCGACGTCCTCGGTCGACTGGGGTCGGTCGATCGCCTGGGTCATGGTGGGCTCCCTCGCGTACCGGCCGGCCTCGTGGGCCGCCGTGGTCGGTTCTTTCAGGGAGGATCGCTGCCCCGGCACCGGGTGGGCAACTGTGGCAGGAAATGCTGGTCAGGTTGCGCATTCGGTATGGTCTTCACTCATGAATGGTGAGCAGAATGTACAGCTCGACGCGCTCGACGTGCGCTTGATCGAACTGCTCGCCGAGGAGCCGCGGATCGGGGTGCTGGAGTGCTCCCGCCGGCTCGGGGTGGCCCGCGGCACCGTGCAGGCCCGGCTGGACAAGCTCATCGAGCGGGGGGTCATCAAGGGCTTCGGCCCGGAGATCGCGCCGGAAGCGATCGGGTTCGGGGTGACCAGCTTCGTCACCCTGGAGATCAGCCAGCGGCACGGCCACGACCCGGTCACCGCCCACCTCGCCGCCATTCCCGAGGTGCTGGAGGCGCACACCATCACCGGCTCCAGCGACCTGCTCTGCCGGATCGTGGCCCGCTCCAACACCGACCTGCAACGGGTCATCGACCAGATCGTCTCCTCCGCCGGCATCACCCGGGCTTCGACGATCATCGCGCTGGCCGAGCAGATTCCGTACCGCACGCTTCCCCTCGTCCGCAGTGCCGTACGGGCGCTCTAACACCTTCCGCCGCAGAAAGCGCGGCGACACGACGGCGCGGGCGTACGGAAGATCCGCGATCGTGGCTACGGTGTGCGAGTGGCGAAGGGGAGCGTGCGCGGTGGGCTGCTGCTCGGCCTCGCCGTGGTCGTCGCACTCGCCGCGACCGGCGTGTGGAACCCGTTCCCCGGCCTGTGGGACTGGGTGGACCGCAGCGAACCCATCTCCGAGCCCGACGTGGTCTGGCAGCAACGGATCGGCGGCACTCCGCGCAGCGTGACAATCGCCGGCGACGCCGTGGTGGTCGAGCAGCGGACCCGGGTGGAAGCCCGCAGCCTGGCCACCGGCACGCAGCTCTGGGAGCGCAAGGCGGACTGGTCGGCGGTCGCGGGCGGCGACCGGGACCCGGTCGTCGCCGTGGGCAAGCTCCTGGTCAAGGGGTACGAGCTGCTCGACCCGGCCACCGGGGCGACCCGGCGACGCGACGACGACGCGGTGGCCGTGTGGACGTACCGCAACCTGCTCCTCGACGCCCGCTGCACGGACGCCACCGACTGCACCCTGAGCGCCTGGGACCCACGCGGCACCGCGCCACTCTGGACGGCCTTCCTGCCCGGGGTGCACAGCGGCCTGCTCGCCGACAACCCGGGCCTGCGCGGCACCCGCCGGCTCACCGCCACCCGGATCGACGACGGGGTGGCCGGGGCGGAACCAGCACCACCGCTGCTCGGCTTCCCGGTGGACGGCCGGGTGCACGTCGTCGACACCGCCACCGGTCGCGTGTTGCAGAACGTCGAACCCGGGCGGGACGAGCGGCTGTCCGTGGTGGGCGGGCGGATGCTGCGGATCACCGCCCGTTCCCAGGACGGCGCCTGTTACTTCGCCATCTCCGCCCGCGACCCGGCGACCGGGCAGGAGGCCTGGCAGCGGGCCGGGATCAACCTGCGGACCGCCGACAGCGCCGGCTGCGTGCAGCGCGAAGACCCGCAGGGCGCCCGGAACGTGCTGATCGGTGTCGGCCCGGACGGCCGCGAGGCGGTCATCGACGGATACGACGGCCGGCTGCTGTGGGTCGGCGAGTCGGGCACCAAGCTGATCGCGGTCGACGACCGCTACGCGGTGTTCCGCGCCGCCGACAAACGTTCGGTGGTCGCCCGTCAGCTCGGCACCGACCGGGTGCTGTGGACGCGGCCCGCCAGCGGCAAGGCCGGTGCCGCGCTGACCCCGTACGCGGCGGTGGTGGCGGACGAGAAGCCGTCCCGGTTGGCCGCCGTGGACCCGCGCAACGGCCGGGAGTTGGCCGTGCTGCGTACCTCGGCGAACGCCCTAGCGGTCGGGTCACAGGGGATGATCATTGGTGAGGGGCGCGAGATCGGGTACGTCCGCTTCGGCGCTGCCGGGGGCTCACCGGCCCGCCCGCCCGGCGACGGCGGGACCTCCGGGCCGGGTGGCACCGGCCCCGGCGGCCCGGACAACGGTGACTGCGGCCCGAAGGGGGAACTCTGCCCCGACCCGGACGGCGGCAAGGACGGCTGAGGGCCTGGTCGCCCGGCGGCTGAGCGGGCGGCGGGCCCGCGGGATGAGAGCGGCGTCCCAGGACCCGCCCGGCGGGTGGGAGTGATCGACCGGTCTGCCCTAGGCTTGCCGCTCATGAGCAGTGCCGCCGCATTCTCGTACGCCCCCCTGCTGCCGACCGGCCCCGACCAGACGGACTATCGCCTGGTCACCGACGAGGGCGTCGACGTCGTACACGGCCCGGGAGGCCGCCGGTTCCTCACCGTGGAGCCGGCCGCGCTCACCGCGCTGACCGCCGAGGCGATGCACGACATCGCGCACTTCCTCCGCCCCGCGCACCTGGCCCAGCTCCGGGCGATCATCGACGACCCGGCCGCCTCGCCGAACGACCGGTTCGTCGCGCTGGACCTGCTGCGCAACGCCAACATCGCCGCCGGCGGGGTGTTGCCGATGTGCCAGGACACCGGCACCGCGATCGTGATGGGCAAGCGCGGTCGGCACGTGCTCACCGACGGCGCGGATGCCGAGGCCATCTCCCGGGGCGTCTACCAGGCGTACACCAAGCTCAACCTGCGGTACTCCCAGCTCGCCCCGCTGACCATGTGGGACGAGCGGAACACCGGCAGCAACCTGCCGGCCCAGGTGGACCTGTACGCCGAGGACCCGGACGGGCACCCCGACGCGTACAAGTTCCTGTTCATGGCCAAGGGTGGTGGCTCGGCCAACAAGTCGTACCTCTACCAGGAGACCAAGGCGCTGCTCAACCCGACGCGGATGATGCAGTTCCTGGAGGAGAAGCTGCGGCTCATCGGCACCGCCGCCTGCCCGCCGTACCACCTGGCCATCGTCATCGGCGGCACCTCCGCCGAGTACGCCCTGAAGACGGCGAAGTACGCCTCCGCGAAGTACCTGGACGCTCTCCCGACGCAGGGCTCGATGAGCGCGCACGGCTTCCGCGACCTGGAGTTGGAGGCCGAGGTGCTGGAGCTGACCCGCAACTTCGGCATCGGGGCGCAGTTCGGCGGCAGGTACTTCTGCCACGACGTACGGGTGGTCCGGCTGCCCCGCCACGGTGCGTCCTGCCCGGTGGCGATCGCCGTCTCCTGTTCGGCGGACCGGCAGGCGGTTGCCAAGATCACCCCGTCGGGTGTGTGGCTGGAACGACTGGAAACCGACCCGGCCCGCTTCCTGCCCGACGTCACCGACGACGCGCTCGACGCCGAGCTGGTGGTCCGGGTCGACCTGAACCGGCCGATGGACGAGATCCGCGCCGAGCTGTCCAAGTACCCGGTGAAGACCCGGCTGTCGCTGTCCGGCCCGCTCGTGGTGGCCCGGGACATCGCGCACGCGAAGATCGCCGAGCGGCTTGATGCCGGTGAGCCGATGCCGCAGTACCTGCGCGACCACGCGGTCTACTACGCCGGCCCGGCGAAGACCCCCGAGGGCTACGCGTCCGGCTCCTTCGGCCCGACCACCGCCGGGCGGATGGACGCCTACGTGGAGAAGTTCCAGGCCGCGGGCGGCTCCCAGGTGATGCTCGCCAAGGGCAACAGGTCCGGCCAGGTGACCCGCTCCTGCCAACGGCACGGCGGCTTCTACCTCGGCTCGATCGGCGGCCCCGCGGCCCGCCTCGCCCAGGACTGCATCAAGCACGTCGAGGTGCTCGAATACCCGGAGCTGGGCATGGAGGCGGTCTGGAAGATCGAGGTGGAGGACTTCCCCGCCTTCATCGTGGTCGACGACAAGGGCAACGACTTCTTCGCCGAGGTCACCAAGCCGGTGCTCACCGTCGGCCGCCGCTGACCCGACCGGCATGGGAAGGGGCGTCGAGCGTATTCGCTCGACGCCCCTTTTGTCGTCCGTGCTGAACCGACATCGGTACGCCCGCCCCCCTGGGGGTGATGGGACGTGCGCACCGCCCCCGTCGGATGCCGTCACCGACAACCCGCAGTGAGTGTCCGATGCACCGCTGCCGATCCGCTCTCACATCGCTATCGCCTGACTGAGCCGATCTGTTACCGCCGGACTACTCTGCTGAAAGTCGGGCCAGTGAGGCGGGGGAGCAGATGCGGTTCGGGATCCTGGGGCCCCTGCGGGTCGGCGGTGGCGAGGCCACTGTCACCGCTGGTCGAGACCGGATCGTGCTCGCCATGCTGCTGTTGCGGGCCGGCCGGCTCGTGCCTGTCGAAGAGTTGGTCGACGCGGTGTGGGAGGAACGCCCCCCGGCCACCGCCCGCGCCCAACTGCAGACCTGTGTGTCGCGGTTGCGCCGCCGGTTCGCCGAACTCGGGCTCCCACCGGAGGTCATCGTCACCGACCCGGTGGGGTACGGCGTCCGCACCGCACCGGACGACCTGGACGTCGAGGTCTTCGCCCGGGGTGTGGAGACCGCCCGCGTGGCCGTGGAGGCTGGTCGGCTGGACGACGCGCGGACGGAATACCGCGCCGCTCTGGCGCTCTGGCGGGGGCCGGCCCTCGGCGGTATCCCGAGCCGGAGCATCCGCCGCCGTGCGCAGGCCCTCGACGAGCAGCGCCTGACCGCGTTGGAGGAGTGCGTCGACGTCGAGCTGCGTCTCGGCCGAGGCGCCGAGCTGATCGACGAACTCGCCGAGAGCGTCGACCAGCACCCGCTGCGAGAGCGGCTGCGCGGCCAACTGATGCTCGCCCTCTCCTCGGTCGGTCGGCAGGCCGACGCGCTCGCGGTCTACCGGGAGGGCCGGCGGTTCTACGCCGACGAGCTGGGCATCGAGCCGGGCGCCGAGCTGCAGAAGCTGCATCAGCGCGTCCTCGCCGGCGATCTTGTCCTGGCCGGTCGGTCGTCGTCGCCGATCCACCCGGTCCGCTCGCTGCCCCGGGCGATCGGCGACTTCACCGGTCGGCAGCAGACGCTGGCGCGGCTGGTGAAGGAGGTGGAGGGCGGCGCACGAATCCAACTCATCGACGGAATGGCCGGCAGCGGTAAGACCACCCTGGCGGTGCACGTCGCCACCGCTCTCGCGGACGACTACCCGGACGCCCAGCTCTACATCGACCTGCACGGGCACAGTGAGCGCACCCCGCTGACACCGGCCGCGGCGGTGGCCACGCTGCTGCGGCAGCTCGGTCTGCCCGCCGAGCGGGTGCCGACGAACCAGGACGACCGGTTGGCGCTCTGGCGCACCGAGCTGGCCGGCCGGCGGGCCCTCCTGGTGCTGGACAACGCGGCCACCGCAGACCAGGTGACACCCCTGCTGCCCACCGGCTCGCACTGCCTGGTCCTGATCACCAGCCGTCGCCGCCTGGTCGGGGTGGACGAGGGGCGACCGTCGTCGCTGCCCGTGTTCGACCCGGACGAGGCGGTCGAGCTGCTCGGGCACGTGGTCGGCGTCGAGCGGGTGGCCGCCGAGCCGGAGGCGGCCGGCGAGGTCGTCCGCCGTTGCGGCCACCTGCCACTCGCCATCCGGCTGGCCGGTGCCCGACTGGCGCACCGGCCCCGCTGGCGCATCGCCGACCTGGCCGAGCGGCTGACGAGCCGACCCGATCCGTTGGCCGAGTTCGAAGCGGGCGACCGGTCCGTCGGTCGGGCCTTCGCCCTGTCGTACGCCCAGGTGTCGCCGTCGGCGCAGCGTGCGTTCCGGCTGCTCGGCCTGCACCCGGGGGTACGGTTCGACAACTCCGTCGCCGCCGTCCTCGCCGAGCTGCCCCTGCCCGACGCCCAGGACCTGCTCGACGAGTTGGTCGACGCGAACCTGGTCGAGGAGGCCGAGCCGGGTCGGTACCGGTTGCACGACCTGGTCCGGGAGTACGCCCGGACCCTGGTGTCCGAGCCGGGCCGAGAAGTCGAGCGGCGGGACGGCATCGAACGTCTGCTCGACCACCACCTGCACGTCGCCACGGCGATCGCCCGCAGGACGGAGCTCTCCTCGCTCCACTCGCTGATCGTGGTGGCGGAACCGCTCCGCCCTGACCTGGTCGCGCTCGTCGCCGAGCAGGGCCAGGCCTGGCTCGACGACAACCTGCCCGTGTGGACCGCCCTGGTCCGGTTGGCGGAGACCGAGGCGTTCCTCCGCTACTGCTGGCAGTTGGCGAGGGCCTGCTGGTACGCCCAGTTCGAGGGCGGTCGGCTGGACGAGCTGATCGAGACACACACCATCGGCCTGCGTGCCGCGGAGGCGTTGGGCGACGACCGGGCAGTGGCGACGATGCTCAACTATCTGGCCTCGGCCCACTACCGACTGGGTAATTTCCCCGAGTCGATCCGGGTCATGGAGAGGTCACTCGAAATTTTCCGTGGGCTGGGTCTGCGCAGCGGGTTCCGCAACTCGCTCGGCAACCTGGGCAGCTCGTACGCCGCCAACTTCGAGTTCCGCCGCGCCCAGGAGTGCTTCGACGAGGCCCGCGCGGTGGCGACGCGGATGCGTGACAAGGAGGCGCTGACGAACGAACTCAACAACCTGTCGATGACCCTGCTGCTGTGGGGACGGTACGACGAGGCGCTGCGCGTTGCCCGACGGCACCTGAGCATCGCTCGCGAGGTCAGCGACCCGCGCCGGATCGCCAACGCCTTCGGGCATCTCGGGATGATCCGGCATCGGATGGGTGACGTGGGCCCGGCCAGTCGGTTGCTGCGGGTGGCTCTGCGTGTCAAGCGGCAGATGGGCAACCGGTTCGGTGAGGGTGAGGCGTTGAACGAGATCGGGATGATGGAACGGGAGGCTGGGCGCCCGGAACAGGCCGCCGACCTGCATCGTGCGGCACTTGTCGCGATGACCGAGGCGGGGGACCGCGTCGCCCAGTGCGGCTCGCGCAACCTGCTGGCCCGGGCGATCCTGGACCAGGGGGACGTGACGAGCGCACTCGACCTGCATCGTCGGGTGCTCGCCGACGCCACCGGGCTGGGTTCCCGAAACGAGCAGGGCCGGGCGCTGGAAGGCATCGCCCGCTGTCTGCTTCCGACCGACCCGGCGGCGGCGCGCGCGCACCTGACCCGGGCGCTCTCCCTGTTCCGCCAGATCGAGTCGCCGGAGCAGCACGAGGTGGCACGCCTGCTGGCCGAGTTGGGCTGACGGATCATCTGCGAGTCGGCGACGGGCGCGGCAGGATGGGACCTGTGACGACTCCAGAGGCGACCGGTTACCGGATCGAACGCGACTCGATGGGCGAGGTGGAGGTGCCCGCCGAGGCGCTGTGGCGGGCACAGACCCAGCGCGCGGTGCAGAATTTCCCGATCTCCGGCCGGGGCATCGAACCGGCCCAGATCAAGGCCCTCGCCCAGATCAAGGGCGCGGCGGCCGAGGTCAACGGTGAGTTGGGCGTGATCGAGGCCAACGTGGCCGCCGCCATCGCCGCCGCCGCCGCGCACGTGGCCGACGGTGGCTACGACGACCAGTTTCCGGTGGATGTGTTCCAGACCGGGTCGGGCACCTCGTCGAACATGAACGCCAACGAGGTCATCGCCACCCTGGCGAGCCGGGAACTGGGCTCACCGGTGCACCCGAACGATCACGTCAACGCCTCCCAGTCCAGCAACGACGTCTTCCCGTCGTCGATCCACCTGGCTGCCACCCAGTTCATCGTGGAGGATCTGCTGCCGTCGCTGGGCCACCTGGCGGCGGCGTTGGAGGCCAAGGCGGCGGAGTTCGAGACGGTGGTCAAGGCCGGACGCACCCACCTGATGGACGCCACCCCGGTCACCCTGGGTCAGGAGTTCGGCGGGTACGCCGCCCAGGTCCGCTACGGCATGGACCGGCTGGAAGGCGCGTTGCCCCGACTGGCCGAGCTGCCACTGGGTGGCACCGCCGTCGGCACCGGGATCAACACCCCGCTCGGCTTCGCCGCTGCCGTGATCGGCAAGCTCCGCGAGTCGACCGGGCTGCCGCTGTCCGAGGCGCGCAACCACTTCGAGGCGCAGGGTGCGCGGGACGCCCTGGTGGAGACCTCGGGGCAACTGCGTACCGTGGCGGTCGGCCTCTACAAGATCGCCAACGACATCCGGTGGATGGGCTCCGGCCCGCGTGCCGGCCTTCGCGAACTGCGTATCCCCGACCTCCAGCCCGGCTCGTCGATCATGCCCGGCAAGGTCAACCCGGTGGTCGCCGAGGCGATGCGGCAGGTCTGCGCGCAGGTGATCGGCAACGACGCGACAGTCGGCTTCGCCGGCTCGCAGGGCGACTTCGAGCTGAACGTGATGCTCCCCGTGATGGGTCGCAACCTGCTGGAGTCGATCCGGCTGCTCTCCGCGACCAGCCGGTTGTTCGCCGACCGGCTGGTGGTCGGCCTGGTCGCGGACGCCGAGGTCTGCCTGGCGTACGCCGAGGGCTCACCGTCGATCGTCACCCCGCTCAACCGTTACCTGGGGTACGACGAGGCCGCCTCGATCGCCAAGGAGGCGCTCGCCAAGCAGACCTCCATCCGTGAGGTGGTGATCTCCCGAGGCCACGTCGATTCCGGCAAGCTCACCGAGACCCAACTCGACGAGACGCTGGACCTGCTCCGGATGACCCACCCCTGACCGGGGGCCGCTCAACGCGGGCCGGCGCGCGGGGCCGCCCAGCCGAGGAAGCGGGTGAAGAGGGCCGCCGGGTCCGGGCCGTCGTGCGGGTTGAGCCGATACAGGTCGGCAGCCGCGTCGTGCAGCGCCGTGCACAGGTAGATGCTCAACCCGATCCGGTCGTGCGCGTACTCCTGGCGGAGGTTGAGCCGGGCGACCGGGCACGGCCAGGGCGCGGCGCAGACCCGGCAGAGCCAGAGCGGGCGCAGGGCCAGGTGCGGTCGGCGTGGAGTCGTGGCGCGGTCGTCCGGGGTGGTCCGGGACATGCGGCGGCCTTCCTGTCGAGCTGACTCGTTTGTGGCATCACCCCCTTGTCCTGGCGGGTGCGCTCCGGTCGTGCTCCCTGGCGGGTGGGGACCGCCCGGCCGGGGGAGCGGGCGGTCCCCTGCGACGCCGACGGCCCGGGGGACGGGGAGCAGCGCCGCGCTTCACAGTCTGGTGATCAGGCGACTACGGTCGGAAGGGTTTGGTCGCGTCGTCATAGTCGCCCTGTTTCGGGTGGCACCGCCGTTGGCGGCCGGCTGGAGATGATCGTCGGCGGGGTGGAGGGCGGTACGGCATGGCCGATGGGCAGATGACGGCGGCGGCGTTCCTGGTCGCGGAACTGCGCCGGGCGCGGGCCCGGCGGGGCTGGAGTCAGGACGAGCTGGCCAAGGCGGTCAACTACTCGGCGTCGATGGTCAGCGCCGTCGAGCTGGGCCAGCAACAGCCCACCGCCAAGTACCTGGAACTCGTCGACCGTGCCCTGGACACCGGCGGCCTGTTCAGCCGGATGTCCGCCGAACTGGTCAGCCTGGACCGGGCGCAGCCCTGGCTGCGCGGCTGGCAGGCGATCTTTGCCCAGGCGCGCACACTTCGGTGGTATGAGCCCCGCTACGTGCCCGGGCTGTTCCAGACGGAGGCCTACGCGCGGGCGGTCTTCGAGGCGGGCGGCCTGCTCGCCCCAGAAGAGGTCGACCGGCGACTGGCCGCCCGGATGGAGCGTCAGGACGTGCTGCACAGCGAGCGTGCGCCGCAGATCGTGGCGGTGCTGGACGAGGCGGTGTTGCGACGACGGGTGGGCGGGCGGAAGGTGATGCGCGACCAGACGCTGCACCTCGTGGGCGTCGCCACCGGGCACCCCCGGGTTCGGTTGCACGTGGTGCCGCGATCGGCCGAGGAGTATCCGGGGCTCGGTGGACAGTTCGCGCTCGCCGTCCTGCCCGACGGCACGGAAGTGGCCTACCTGGACTGTCAGGTCCGCGGCCAGGAGCTGGACCAGCCGAAGGATCTGTTGCGGTTGCAGCGGGTCTGGGAGGCTACCCTGGGCGAAGCCCTGCCCCCGCAGGCGTCAATCGAGTTGATGAACGAGGTGGCCGAGTCGTGGAGTTGACCGGCGCTCGATGGCGCAAGAGCAGCCGCAGCAACCAGGACGCCAACTGCGTCGAGGTGGCGACGAATCTCGGGGACGTGGTCGGGGTGCGCGACAGCAAGGACTCGGACGGACCCGTGCTCGTTGTCGACGCGTACTCCTGGCGGCTCTTCGTGGCCGCGCCCCCACGCTGACGCGACTGCCTCGCCCGCGACGGTGGTCGCGGGGTTTCTGCCCGCAACTTCACCGAAGTTGCTGCCTCGTCGCGGCCCGAGGCAGCAACTTCTCCGATGTTGCGCGGATCTTGCGGGCGGGCGGGTGTGGGGAAACGGCTCGACGGTGGGGGTGGGGTGGCGGGATGATCCCGTGGTGAGTGACCTGCCGGGGACGGAGCGGCTGCGGTTGCGGCGGCTGACCATGGCCGACGTGGACGCGCTTGTCGAGTTGGACAGCGATCCCGAGGTGATGCGGTTCCTGACCGGCGGCGTCGCCACCTTGCGCGCCACGGTCCGTGACGAGCAGTTGCCCAGGCTTCTCGGCCAGTACGAGCGGCATCCCCGGCTGGGCCGCTGGGCGGCGCTCGACCGGGAGAGCGGCGACTTCCTGGGCTGGTTCGCGCTCGACCCGTCGGGGGACGGCACGGAGGCCGAGTTGGGCTACCGGCTGCGCCGCTCGACGTGGGGGCGGGGGTTGGCCACCGAGGGGTCGCGGGCGCTGGTCCGGTACGCCTTCGACACCGTCGGGGTGCGCCGGGTCTGGGCCGAGACGATGGCGGTGAACGAACGCTCGCGGCGGGTGCTGACCAAGGCGGGTCTGCGCCATGTGCGGACCTTCCACCTCCAGTGGGACGACCCGATTCCGGGGACTGAGCAGGGCGAGGTGGAGTACGAGTTGCGGGCCGAGGAGTGGTCAGCCGCTGCTCAGGAGCGGCCGGCGGCCCGCCGGGCGCGGTAGGCGGTCACCGCGGCGCGGTTGCCGCAGCCGGCCTCGCAGAACCGCCGCGACCGGTTGCGGGACAGGTCGACGACCACGTTGTCGCAGTCCGGGTACTCGCAGATCCGCAGTCGGCTCAGCTCGCCCATCCGGACCAGGTCGGCGGTCGCCATCGCCGCCTCCACCGCCATCCGGGTGGCCAGCGGCGCGTCGCGGGGCACGGCGTGCAGGTGGTACGGCTCGTCGTCGTGCTCGATGAGCTGCGGCAGCGCCTTGTGTTCCAGCAGTAGGCCGTTGACGATGGCGACGATCTCGGGCGGCTCGGCGTACCAGATGCGGCGCAGCGGGGGCCGCAACCGCTGGACGGCGTGCAGCTCCGCGTCGGTGTGTTCGTGCCGCCCGCTGTAGGAGTGGCGGACAAAGAATGCGTCCAACGCGGCAACGTCGGGCAGCAGTTCGCCGTCCCGACCTGCGGTGTTGACAAGTGCGGCGGCAGCGATCAGGGAACACTCGGTGTCATGAGCAAATAGCATCTTGACTCCTGTCATGGCTTCCGCCTAGCGTCATCAGTACGAGGATAGTTTGCTCATGACACGGTGCCGACCCGAGGAGCGTGCGACATGCACTCACGACCTGCCGCCGGCGCCGCGTTGGCGGTGCTCTCCGCAGTCACCTTCGCCACCTCCGGCACCTTCGCGCGATCACTCATCGAGGCCGGCTGGTCCGCCGAGTCCGCAGTGATCGCCCGGGTCGGCATCGCCGCCCTGGTGCTGGCGATCCCCGCCCTGCTGTCGCTGCGGGGCAGGTGGACCGTGCTGCGGAGCAACGCCACGGCCATCGCGCTGTTCGGGCTCCTTGGGGTGGCGCTGGCCCAGGTCTGCTTCTTCAACGCCGTGCGCTACCTGCCGGTCGGTGTCGCGTTGCTGCTCGAATACCTGGGCATCATCCTCGTCGTGGGGTGGATGTGGCTGCGGCACGGGCAGCGGCCCCGGCGGCTCACCGTCGCCGGGTCGGTAGCCGCCCTGGCCGGGCTGGTGTTCGTGCTCGACCTCGCCGGCACCGCCGACTTCCACCCGGTAGGTGTGCTCTGGGGTCTGGGCGCGGCATTCGGCCTGGCCGGGTACTTCGTGCTCGCCGGGCGGGTCGACCCCCGGCTGCCCTCGGTCGCCCTGGCCAGCGGCGGAATGGCAATCGGTGCCATCGTGCTGCTCCTCATCGGGCTGACCGGTCTGCTGCCGCTGCACGCCACCTTCGGCGAGGTCACCTTCGCCGGGCAGCCCACCAGTTGGCTGCTGCCCATCGCCGGGCTCTCGCTGGTGGCCGCCGTCATCGCGTACCTGGCCGGTATCGCCGGCACCCGGATCCTCGGCCCCCGGCTGTCGTCGTTCGTCGGGCTGACCGAGGTGCTCTTCGCGGTGCTGATCGCCTGGCTGTTCCTGGACGAGTTGCCCACCGGTTGGCAGCTCCTGGGCGGCGCGTTGATCGTCGCCGGGGTCGCGCTGGTCCGGCTCGACGAGCTGCGCGGAACTCCGTCGGCGTCCGCGCCCGGCTCGCCCGAGCCCGTGCTGGCGCTCGACGGTCGGTGAGACAGTGGGCAGCGTGCTGACCACAGTGGTGTTCGACGCCGACGAAACCCTGCTCGACCTGCGCCCCGCGGTGACCGGCGGGCTGGTGGCCGTCCTCGACGAGATGCGGCGGCGTACCCCGGCGGCGACCGAGGTGACACTCGCCGAACTGGAATCGGACTGGGACGCCGTCTTCGGTGACCTGTCGGCCGCCCCGGTCATCGAGATCCGCCGCGCCGCGCTGGCCCGGTCGCTGGCCCGCGCCGGTCTGGACGACCACCTGGACGAGATCGCCGCGCTCTTCTTCGCTCGCCGGTTCGCCCTCACCAGGCCCTTCCCGGACGTGTCAGCGGCGCTTGCCACGCTGCGCTCCCGGTACCGGCTGGGCTTCGCCACCAACGGCAACAGCCGCACCGAGCGCTGCGGGCTCACCGGCGAGTTCGCCTTCGAGGTGTACGCCCACGAGAACGGCCTGCCCAAGAAGCCGGCCCCGGAGTTCTACGGGGCGGTGGTTGCCGCAGCCGGGGTGCCAGCCGGGCAGATCGTGTACGTCGGGGACTCGTGGGAGCACGACGTGGTGGCACCTCGGCGGGCGGGGCTGCGGTCGGTGTGGTTGAACCGGCGCGGGCTGCCTCGTCCGCACGGCGGGTTCGCGCCCGATGCCGAAGTGTCGAGCCTGGCCGAGCTGCCAGCCGCGCTCGCCGCCCTGCCAGCCGAGGCACCGGCCGGTCTGCCTGCTTGATCCACTCGGGTTCTTTGAAGGTGGGGTGTCGACGTTCGGTGGACGGCGCGGTTTCCAGAAACCCGAGATGATCGTGGTCGAGTGGAGGGTCATCGTCGCCACCCGCGGGAGGCCAGCGCGGCGCGCACCTCTTGGAGCACCGCCGGGAACTCGCCGTGCAGCCGTCGACTGGTCACGTGCAGGACCAGCCAACCCGCGCCGACCAGCAGGTTCAGCCGACGGCGGTCGCGGTGCACCTGATCTGCGTCAGAGTGCCACTGCCCGTCGTACTCGACCGCGACCCGAAACGCGGGCCACGCCAGGTCGGGGTGCAGGACAACGCCGCCGGGCAGGTGCACCGGATGGTGAACGACTGGGCGGGGCAGCCCACCGAGCACCAGCCGTACGCGTAGGTGCGACTCCGGTGGGGACTGGGCTGCGCCGTCGGCCAGGTCGAAGAGCCACCGGGCTCGTCGCCCACCGGGCCGGTCCGCGTTCCTGGCTGCCAGAGCGGCCAGGGTGTCGCGATCGGTCAGCCCCTGCCCAAGCAGCGAGTCGACGATGGCCACGGCACGGACCGGGTCGAGCCAGACGGCGGTCTCCCAGGCGGACCGTCCCGGGTCGGAACGGGGAAGCCAGCCGCCCTGCTCCCAAGGGGGCCCGGGCGTGCCGACGGCATCCCGTCGACCGTCACCGGGTCCGGCCGTTGCCACGCTGCCCGCTCCGACAGACAATGCGGCTGGCCTGGGCAGTTGCCGTGTCAGGCCTGGCGGGCGTCCTCCGTCTGGTGTTCGGCTTGGGCTTGGCGGGCGTCCTCCGTCTGGTGTTCGGCTTGGGCCTGGCGGGCGTCCTCCGTCTGGTGCTCGGCCTGGGCCCGTCAGACGACGTCCGTAGTCCGGGGTTCGATTTCCGTTCGTCGCACGCCTCGGGGTCGGCACGCTCCCGGTCTGCCCCGGTGACTCGTCGGTTGCCAGTGGGGTGAGGGCGTTGACGTGCACGCGGAGGCCGCGTTGTGGGCCGATCCGCAGCGGTCGGGGCACGAGGACGTGAACGTCGTCGGTGAACGCGGCGGCGTGTTCGACACCGTGCAGGTAGGCGGCCGACGGGCCCGCGACCGTCACCCCCGGCGGCAGCCGGAGGAGGG
This sequence comes from Micromonospora sp. NPDC023888, assembly GCF_040639415.1. Lineage (NCBI taxonomy): Bacteria > Bacillati > Actinomycetota > Actinomycetes > Micromonosporales > Micromonosporaceae > Micromonospora > Micromonospora sp. NPDC023888. Next base: position 210,734 of record NZ_JBEZZW010000004.1, read on the forward strand.
CCGCGCGACAGGCCAGGGCGTGGTCCCGGTCCAGCCGAGCGTCGGCGTAGATGTCGTGACGCAGTCGCACCCAGGCGGCGCTGCGGAGCTGATGTTCGGTGAGCAGACCATCCCGGACAGCGTCGGAGCCGCGGAAGACCTGCCAGGTCAGGGCGTCGGGGCGGTGCGGACGTGGTGGCATGCCGAGCAGCTTGCCGACCACCGGTCGGCCGCCGAAACCCCTGTGGACAACCTGGCCCATGCCCGCCGTCCGCCCTGTGGACAACCACGAGCACGCCCCGCGATCGTGGTATGGCGCGGCCGGGTCGGCCGCCTGATCAGCGCCAGGCCGCTCCGTGCCCGGTGATCCGGGCCGTGGGTGGGCATTGATCGACTCGCGTTCCTGGAAACCGGGCCTTCGCAGGCCCTGGGATACCGCGCCATCTTTGAACCCGAGTCGATCAAGCCGCCGCCGGCCGCCGGCCGCCGCCGCTCGGGGCGGGCGGGTGGTGGAGGCTCAGCTGAGGGCGGTGGTGATGGCGGTGGCGGCGGCCCGCACCTGGGGACCGATCGTGTCGACGTCCAGCGGGGCGAGCGCGACCACGCCGACGCTGGCCTCCAGGCCGGGCACGCCGAGCACCGGCGCGGCCACCCCGTACGCCCCGGCCTGCAACTCCCCGCTGCTGCTCACGGGCGCCGCCTCCCCGGCCCGACCGGCCAGGATGGCCCGGCCCGCCGCCCCTCGGTCCAGCGGATGCCGTGCCCCGGCCCGGTACGCGACGTGGAACGACGTCCAGGTTGGCTCGACCACGGCCAGGGCGACGCCCTCCCCACCCTCGACGACTGTCAGATGCGCGGTCGCGCCGGCCTGTTCGGCGAGGCGGCGTAGCGCGGGCAGGGCACCTTCGGCGAGCAACGGTTGGGCGCGTCGGGCCAGGTGCAGCAATCCGGCGCCGAGGCGCAGCCGACCGTCGCCGTCGCGGCGCAGCATGCCGTGCCCGGTCAGTGGGCCGACCAACCGGTAGACGGCGGCCCGGCCGATGCCGAGCCGGTTGGCGGCCTCGGTGACGGTCAGGCCGCCCGAGGCGTCGGCAACCAGGTGTAGCAGCCGCAACCCCCGGTCGAGGGTCTGCGACATCTCCCCGGCCCGCCCCGCGACGGCATCGACAGGCCCAGCCGTGCCGGCCTGCCCGACCGTGCCGGCCTGTCCCGGGACAGCGTCGGTGGGGGCACCCGGGTGGGCTGGAGTCTCACCGGAGCGTGCGGTCGCGTCCACGCCTGGCAGCGTACGACCCGGCACCGGCAGATCCGGACAGGCACGGACAGCTACCCTTGTACGGTGACGCTACGCCTGTATGACACCGCCACCCGATCGGTGCGGGACTTCGTCCCGCGGGAAGCCGGCAAGGTGGGGGTCTACCTGTGTGGTCTCACCCTCCAGTCCCCGCCGCACATCGGTCACCTTCGCTCCGGCGTCAACTACGACGTGCTGCGCCGTTGGCTGCTGGCCGCCGGCTACCAGGTCACCTTCATTCGCAACCTGACCGACATCGACGACAAGCTCCTGGTCAAGGCGGGTGAGCAGGGTCGGCCGTTCTGGTCGATCGCGTACGCCAACGAGCTGCTGCTCGCCGAGTCGTACCGGGCGTTGAACGTGCTGCCGCCCACCTACGAGCCGCGCGCCACCGGGCACATCCCGGAGATGCACGAGCTGATCACCAAGTTGGTCGCCGACGGGCACGCTTACCCGGCCACCGACGGCTCCGGCGACGTCTACTTCGACGTGGCGTCGTGGCCGGCGTACGGGTCGCTGTCGGGCCAGTCTCCGGACGCGATGCAGTCGGCCGGGGACGCCCCGGACCGGGGCAAGCGGGACCCGCGCGACTTCGCGCTCTGGAAGGGCGCCAAACCGGACGAGCCGGCGGACGCCTACTGGCCGTCGCCCTGGGGGCTGGGCCGTCCCGGTTGGCACATCGAGTGCTCGGCGATGTGCTGGCGGTACCTCGGCCCGGAGTTCGACATCCACGGCGGCGGGCTGGACCTGACGTTCCCGCACCACGAGAACGAGATCGCCCAGTCCAAGGCCGCCGGTCTGCCGTTCGCCCGCTACTGGGTGCACCACGGGCTGCTGAGCATTGGCGGGGCCAAGATGGGCAAGTCCGCCGGCAACGCGCTCGACCTGGCGTACGTGGACTCGCTCGGGGTGCGGCCGGTGGAGCTGCGTTACTACTATGCCGCCGCGCACTACCGCTCGGTGATCGACTACTCGGAGGACTCGCTGCGCGACGCGGCGACCACCTACCGGCGGATCGAGGGTTTCGTGCTGCGGGCGGCCGAGCTGGTCGGCGTCGAGCAGCCCGGTGAGCTGCCCAGCGGCTTCGTCGCGGCGATGGACGACGACCTCAACACGTCCGCCGCGCTGGCCGTGCTGCAACAGCACATTCGGGACGGCAACACCGCGCTGAGCGTCGGCGACGATGTGACCGTCCGCACCACCCTGGCCGCGGTGCGGGCGATGCTGGATATCCTCGGGATCGACCCCCTCAGCCCGGCCTGGACCGGCGGTGGCCGCACGGATGATCTACGCGCCGTGGTGGACTCCCTGATCGCGTTGGCCCTGGAGCAGCGCGCGCAGGCCCGGGGCCGCAAGGACTGGGCTGCCGCCGACACGGTACGGGACCAGCTCAAGCTGGCCGGTGTGGTGGTCGAGGACACCCCCCAGGGCCCCCGTTGGACTATTGGAGAGCAGGACTGATGGCCGGCAACTCGCAGCGCCGTGGCCGGCGACTGACGTCGAAGGCAGGCGCCCCCAAGGGCACCGGCGGCAAGAACAAGGACTCGCTTGCCGGGCGCGGGCGCACCCTGCCCGCCGACGAGCGGCCGTGGCACAAGGGCTACTCGGGCACCGAGAAGCTGCCCCAGCGCACCGCCTGGAAGCAGGACAAGGAGCGCCGCGCGGCAGCCGAGGAGGGGCGCGCCCCCAAGATCGGTCAGCCGGGCAGTAAGGACACCACCTGGGGCCGGGGCGGCGGTCGGGGCGTACCGGGGGGTCGGGGCGCTGCCACCGGCGGCCGGGGTGCTGCCGCCGGGCGCGGCGGGAAGCCCACCGGGCGGTCCGGTCCCCGGGTCGCGCCGGGGCGCAAGTCCAACCCGAGCAAGGACACGCCGGAGCTGCTGGTCGGGCGCAACCCGGTGCTGGAGGCGCTGCGCGCCCAGGTGCCGGCGACGGCGCTCTACACCGCCCAGGGCATCGACATGGACGACCGGATCAACGAGATCATCCGGACTGCCGCCGACCGGGGCATCGCCAACCTGGAGATCAGCCGGGCCGAACTGGACCGGATGACCGGTGGTGTGCTGCACCAGGGCGTCGGGTTGCAGGTGCCGCCGTTCGCGTACCAGCCGTTCGAGGACATGGTCGCCGCCGCCCTGGAGCAGCAGGCTCCGCTGCTCGTCGCGCTGGACGGGGTCACCGACCCGCGCAACCTGGGTGCCGTGATCCGGTCGGCTGCCGCGTTCGGCGCGCAGGGTGTCTTCGTACCCGAGCGGCGGGCCGCCGGGATCACCGCGACCGCCTGGCGGACCAGCGCCGGCGCGGCCGCGCGGGTGCCCGTCGCGCAGGTGACAAACCTGACCCGGTCGCTGAAGGCGTGCCGGGACGCCGGCTTCATGGTGGTCGGCCTGGACGCCGACGGCGACACCGACCTGTACGACCTGGAGGCCGCCGTCGGTCCGCTGGTGGTCGTGGTCGGGTCCGAGGGGCGCGGGCTGTCCCGCCTGGTCGGGGAGACCTGCGACCTGACCGTCAGCATCCCGATGATCTCCGAGGTGGAGTCGCTCAACGCCAGCGTGGCCGCCGCGGTCACCCTGGCCGAGGTCGCCCGCCGGCGCTCGGTCGAGCTGTAACGACGTCGACGAGGCCCCTTCCCGCCCGGCGCGGGAGGGGGCCTCGTCGTCTCAGATCTGGTGGGTCCAGGCGACGAAGAGCAGCGCACCGGCGAGCGCCATGAGCAGGGTGGTCGGGATCAGCCAGAGCGGGCTGCGCTCCCCGTCGAGACGGCGGGTCAGCCGCTGGTGCACGGCGGCGATACCGATGAGCGCGGCGAGCCCGGCGGCGGCCATCGGCAGGCCGACGAGGAAGTGCGCAAGCCACGCGCCGGCGCGGGTCGGACCACCCCAGGAGTGGTCGTACGGGCCGGGGTCGACGATGCCGTACAGCACCCCGCGCAGCACCATCAGCAGTTCGACGCCGAGCGGCAGCAGGGCCACGACGCCGAGGAGCAGGCTGAACAGCGCGTGGCCGAGCACCGCGACCGGGCCGGGGCGTCGGCCGGGCGCGGGCGTCGGGGGCGCGCCGAGCAGTCCGGTACGGAGGCCGCGCCACCGTGCGACGGCGGCGTCGGCCCCACCCCACGGGGTGGTCACCAGCGTGAGCAGGGCGACCGGCACCAGCGTCGCGCAGTAGGCGAGGCTGCGGCCGGCCAGGCGGACCACCAGGTACGACCTTGAACGGTTGATCGGCTGAGCGGTGGCGGACACGGCGTCTCCTCGGGTCGGGTGTGCCGTGACGCTACGAGCGCGGCCCGCCCTGCCGAGTCACCCCGAAGAGCCACATCCGCGCTGGCTCCGTGGGGTGAAGAGCCACCACCGGTACGACGACAGGGGCGGCCCGCCGAAGCGGACCGCCCCTGTCGGTTGAGCGTTACGTCAGATCCGGCTGCCGGTGGCGGCGTGGAAGACGTGGCTGCGTCCGGTACGCGGCTTGACGAACACGGTGTCACCCATGTTCGGCATCGAGCGCCGGTCGGTGCGGACGACGAAGCGCTCCGAGCTGCCACCCAGCGCGGCGTGCCCGTAGACGTTGGCGTCCGAGCCGAGGTCCTCGACGAGCTCGACCACGACCGGCATGCCGCCCTCGGTCGGGCTGACCAGGTCGCAGTCCTCCGGGCGGAAGCCCACTGTCACCTTGCCGTTGCCACCCTCGGCGCGGGCCGCCGCGACCTGCTCCCGGGTCAGCGGGATGTTCAGCTCGGCGAACTCGGCGCCCTGCTCGTTGAGCGAAACGGTCTTGATGTTCATGGCCGGCGAGCCCATGAAGCCGGCGACGAACACGTTCGCCGGGGTGTCGTAGAGCGCGCGGGGGGTGTCCACCTGCTGGAGGACACCGTCGAGCAGCACGGCGACGCGGTGACCCATGGTCATGGCCTCGACCTGGTCGTGCGTGACGTAGACCGTGGTGACGCCCAGCTTGGCCTGCAGGGACGCGATCTGCGTACGGGTCTGCACCCGCAGCTTGGCGTCGAGGTTCGACAGCGGCTCGTCCATGAGGAAGACCTGCGGCTCGCGGACGATCGCGCGGCCCATCGCGACACGCTGACGCTGACCACCGGAGAGCGCCTTCGGCTTGCGGCTGAGGTACTCCTCCAACTGGAGCAGAGCTGCCGCTTCCTTGACCCGCCGGTCGATCTCCGACTTGGAGGTCTTGCGCAGCTTGAGGGCGAACGCCATGTTCTCGTACACCGTCATGTGCGGGTAGAGGGCGTAGTTCTGGAAGACCATCGCGATGTCGCGGGCCTTCGGGGGAAGGTGGGTGACGTCACGCTGGTCGATGTAGATCGAACCGGCGTCCACGTCCTCCAGGCCGGCGAGCATCCGCAGGCTCGTGGACTTGCCGCAACCGGAGGGGCCGACCAGGACGAGGAACTCGCCGTCGCCGATCTCGAGGTCCAGCTCGTTGACGGCGGGACGCTCTTGGCCCGGGTAGATCCGGGACGCCTTGGAATAGGTGACCGTAGCCATGGTGAAGCGCTTCCTTTCACCGGCAGGAACGTGCCGGACGATCCGAGTGAAGGAGCGACCGGCGCGTATCCGTGCCGGTCAGCGGACGGTGGCTCGGGCGCGGGGGCACCGGGCTGTCGTCCGTGTGAGTGAACCGTAAACGGGTTTCCCCTTGCTGCCAAGGCGGGGCACCGCCCAACCTGGCTCACGGCCTACGCATTCCGGGCACTCGGGCACGCTCATACATCAATCGACGCCCCGCAAACCCCGTTCGCGTCGGGTTGTTGACGTTTCCCATGCTCGGGGGGCCTCGCGAGCGGGATATCCGGACGTCACTCGCTATGCTGACCTCGACGCACGCGCCCCTGTAGCTCAGCTGGCCAGAGCACTCGCCTTGTAAGCGAGATGTCGCCGGTTCGATCCCGGCCGGGGGCTCCAATTTCACAAGGGCCTTTCGAGGCTCCCCCGCCTGGGCGCGCGCCGGCCACTGCCGCTATCGCTCAGCCATTGATGGGGTCGCCAGATCTTGTCGGCGGCTGCGGGGTGGCGGCTGCGTCGATCGTTTTGGGCGAGGTCCGTCAGAGTGGGTCGAGGCGGCGCTTGAGCAGGCAGAATTCGTTGCCTTCTGGATCGGCGAGGACGTGCCAGGACGCATCCGCAGGCTGACCGATGTCGACGAGTTTGGCCCCGGCGGCCAGGAGACGCTCGAGTTCGGCGTCCTGATCGCGGTCGGTGGGGTTGACGTCGATGTGCAGCCGGGCATGCCCGTTCTTCGGCTCGTCGTCGCGGATGAGGAAGATAGTCGGCTGCGGGCCGCCGAACCCTTCGCGCGGGCCTACCTCGACGTAGACCCCCTCTTCGCGATCGAGCACGATGAAGTCCAGGACCTCGCACCAGAACCGCGCCAGCACCTCGGGGTCGCGGCACTTGAGCACGATCTCACCGATACGGCATGCCATTGACGAAACCTACTCTCAGCATGGGAACTGTCGGGGCGGCTGCGAACAAGCTCGCGATCGTAGCGGGCGAGGCGAGCGGGGCTGGACGAAGGTCGCCCGTCGGGTTGAGCCCGGACGGCGAGCAGCGGGGGTCGTCGGCGGCGAGCCGGGTACTCGCCCGTCAGCACGGATGACGGGGGGACCACCATGCCGGGAAGTTCACGCCTGACGCACGGCCTCGACGCGGCCGAGGCGCGGATAACGATCGACCGCACCGTCGAGGACACCTTCCGGTTCTACCGGGACTTCACGAACATGCCCCGTTTCCTGGGCGACGTCATGAGTGTGGAGCAGATCGGACCGGAAACCTCTCGGTGGGCGATTCAGGGCCCGCTGGGCGTTCACCTCACCTGGACGGTGAGGCTGGCCGAGGAACGCGCGAACGAGCTGATTCGCTACGAGACGGTGTCGCCGACCGGCCTCAGCACCTGCTGGGAGGTCTCTTTCCGGCCGGGGCCCAGGGCCGGGCAGACCGAGGTCCGCGAGTCGATGACGACGCCGTTCGGGTGGCTGGGTCGCGCCGGCCTGGCGCTGATCGGGAAACCTCCCGCCGCCGAGGTGCGAGCAAATCTGCAAAGGCTGAAGGAGCTGCTGGAGCAGGGCAGGGTCAGGCACAACGAGCACGCGGTGGCCGGCAAGTTCACTCGTTGACGGTCGGCCCGGGTGGCGGCGCCGCGGATGCCCGGAGTTGAGCGGCGCGCCACCCGCCCGGACGACGGGTCGCCCGGCGGTAGCCTGGGGCCGGGCAGCGAGCAGAGCGGGACGGGGGCCGATGAGTCGCGCGGTGGAGGAGTCGAACCGGGCGATGCTGCGTGCCCGGGACGCGATGGACCGGGCGTACGCCGAGCCGCTGGACATTCCCGCGCTGGCCCGGATCGCGTACGTCTCCGAGGCGCACTTCATCCGCACCTTCCGGGCCACGTTCGGTGAGACCCCGCACCGTTACCTGCAACGCCGCCGGGTGGAGCGGGCGATGACGTTGCTGGTGGAGACCGAGCGGGATGTCACTGACATCTGCTACGCCGTCGGCTTCAGCAGCCTCGGTACGTTCAGCCGGACGTTCCGCCAGATCGTCGGCGAGTCGCCCTCGGATTTCCGGCGGCACCGCGTCGCGCCGGTGAACGTGCCGTCGTGCTTCACCAAGGCCTGGACGCGACCAAGCAGTTTTGGATAAGCAGCAGGTCACGGCCGACCTTTACCGTTGTGGCATGACGATGAACGCGATCAGCCGCTCCCAGATCTACGTCCTCGACCAGGACGAGGCGCTCGATTTCTACGTGAACAAGCTCGGCATGGAGGTCAACACCGACCAGGATCTCGGCTTCATGCGGTGGCTGACTGTCAACCTGCCCGGCGACCCGGAGCGGGAGATCCTGCTGGAGAAGCCGGGCGCGCCGGCGCTGGACCCGGCCACCGCCGAGCAGGTCCGTGAGCTGCTCACCAAGGGCGCCCTGGGCGGGTACCTCTTCATGACCACCGACGACGCCCACAAGACCCACGAGGATCTCGTGGCGAAGGGCGTCGAGATTACCGACGAGCCGACCGAGCGTCCGTACGGGATCGACTTCGGCATCCGGGACCCGTTCGGCAACCGGATCCGCATCGGCCAGATGTTCCCTCGGGGCTAGGGGCGGGACGCGGGGTCGCACCGCCGGTTCCGGTTGTGGTGAGGTGGGCGGCATGGTTACCCGGCTGCTCTACCTCACCCGACACGCCGAGCAGGACCTGACCGGGGCGCGGGAGTCGGATGCCGGGGAACCGGACACCGGCCTGTCGGAGCGCGGCCGGCGGCAGGCCACCCTGCTCGGTGAACGTCTGCGGGGCCAGCGGTTCACCGCCATCCACCACGGGCCGCTGCGCCGGGCCGCGCAGACCGCCGGACTGGTCGCCGCGGCGCTGCCCGAGGTGCCGGTGTACGAGACGGACCTGGCCGGTGACCACCTCCCGCACGACACGGATCCGGTTGGGCTGCCCCCGGCGTACGCGAAATTCCTCGAGCAGTTCTCGGCAGCCGAACGGGTCGACGGGCCGCGGGTGACGGCGGCGGCGGTACGGCGGTTCACCGGACCGGTCGACGACGGGCCCACCGGTGACGAGCCGGTTCGCGAGGTGGTCGTGACGCACAGCTTCCTGATCGCCTGGCTGGTGCGGCACGCGCTCGACGCGCCGGAGCGGCGTTGGCTGGGCTTGAACCTGCACAACGCGGGCCTGACCGTGATCCGGTACGGCCCGGCCGGCCCGCCGAACCTGATCGCCGTCAACGACGTGGCCCACCTTCCGCCGGAGTTGCGGGGCACCGGCCTGCCCCCGGACTACCTGGTCTGAGTGCCGGTGGCCCGTAGCAGCAGCTTGACCAGGGCGTGTGTGGCCGGCGGCGGGGCGGCGTCGGCAGGGCAGTCGACGTAGCCGGTCTCGATGCCGCCCACGGTGAGCTGGTAGCTGAACGCGTCCGCGCAGACGGTCGAGCTGGTCGGCCGCCGTGCCTCGGCGGTGAGCCGGGGGTCGGCGGCCAGTCCCGTCAGGCGGCCGAGATCTGCGGCGGTGAGCTGGCCGGTACGCCGACTGCCGGCCCGGTCCACCGCGGTCCACCGACCGTCCGGCTCGACGGTCACGGCGTCACCGCGGCCGGCGAAGCCGCCGGAGGTGCGCAACGTGATCTGGGTGGGCGTACCGCTGGTCGCGGGCGCGACGGTCGGCGGCGGGGTGGCGGCGTCGGTGGGGTCGGAGGCGGTGGTGGCCGGGGGTTGCGTCGGGGTGGTGGGGGCTCGGTCGACGCTTGTGCAACCGGTCAGGAGCGCGGCCAGGAGCGCGACCGTGACGGCAGTCGTCGATACGGGTCTCATCTCCGTCGGACGCGCGACCCCAACCGTTGGTTCCTCCCGCCGTCCAACCGGAAGCGGTTCGCGCCGGGCCCGGACCGGTCGTCTTCGCTATGGTCGCCGCACCGGCGCGCGACGCCGGCGGACAGATTGGCGGCGTCGCTCCGGGTGGCGCGGGAAGAGGCGGACGTGTCGGATGCGGAGTTGACAGTCGAGGTGACCGGACCGGTAGCGACGGTGGTGATCGACAACCCGGCCCGGCGCAACGCGATGACCGCCACCATGTGGCGTCAGCTCCCCGAGTTGCTCGACCGGCTGGAACCCGACCCCGAGGTGCGGGCCCTTGTGCTCACCGGCGCGGGCGACGCCTTCTGCGCCGGTGCGGACCTGGGTGATCTGACCGAGCTGCTGGACGCCGGTGACGCCAGCATCGCGGTGGCCGCCGAGGAACGGCTGGCCCGCTTCGCCAAGCCGACCATCGCGGCCATCCGGGGCGCCTGCGTCGGCGGTGGTGCTCAGCTCGCCGTCGCCTGTGACCTGCGGATCGCGGCGGACGACGCCCGTTTCGGCGTACCGCCGGCCCGGCTCGGTCTGGTCTATCCGGCACCGACGACCCGCCGGCTGGCCCGGCTGGTCGGCCCCTCCGCCGCCAAGCATCTGCTGTTCACCGCCGAGCTGATCGACGCTGAGCGGGCCCTGCGGATCGGCCTGGTCGACGAGGTGCTGGCGGCCGACCGGCTCGCCGCGCGGGTGGACGAGTTGACGACGACGATCGCCAAACGGTCGGCGCTGAGCGTCGCCGCCGCGAAGGAGATCATCGACGACCGGGCCGGGGCGGCGCGGATCGCCTGGTGGCACCGGAAGGTGTCGGCCACCGGCGAGGCCCGGGAAGGGGTCGCGGCGATGGCCGAGCGGCGTACGCCCCGCTTCGCCTGGCGGCCACCGACCGACTGACCCCGTTTCCGCCGGTATCGGTGGGGAGGGCGGCCGGGATCGTCGTAACACCCATCGCGACGGCTCGATCCCGGGTGGCCGGCTGCCGGGTCCGTACGGCAGGCTGTCCATCGTGCAGCGTGATCAGTTGCTTGCGGGCCGCTACCGGCTCCTGGAGCGCCTCGGCAGTGGTGGCATGTCGGCGGTGTACCGGGCGTACGACGAGGTGCTCGAACGGGATGTCGCGGTGAAGATGCTCGTCGCCTCGGACACCAACGCCCGGAAGCGGATCCGAGCCGAGGCCAAGGCCGCTGCCCGGCTGTCGCACCCGCACGTCACAGGGGTGTACGACTACGGGGAGTCGCCTGTGGACGGCTCGCCGGTCCCGTTCGTGGTGATGGAGTTGCTCGGCGGTCTCACCCTCGAACAGCGGCTGGAGACCGGGCCGTTGCCGCCGCGCGCTGGCTTACGGGTCTGCGCCGAGGTGGCTGCTGCTCTCGTGGCCGCGCACGCTCAGGGGTTGGTGCACCGCGACATCAAGCCGAGCAACGTGATGCTCACCCCAACCGGCGCCAAGGTGCTCGACTTCGGTATCGCGGCCGTCGCCGGCGCGCCGGAGATCGACTTCGACGGGCGGCTGCTGGGCACGCCTGCCTATCTGGCCCCGGAGCGGCTGGACGCCGGCGAGGTGCTGCCCGCCTGCGACGTGTACGCCCTGGGCGTGCTGCTGTACCGGGTGCTCACCGGCCGGCTGCCGTGGCCGGCCGAGGCGCAGACCGGGATACTCCGCGGGCAGGCGTACGTCGAGCCGGACCCGCTGCCGGAGATCGACGACGTGCCGCCCGAGATACATCGGCTCTACCGCTGGTGCCTGGCCCGTGACCCCGCCGACCGGCCACCGGCCGCCGAGGCGGCCCGCATCCTGCTCGCCGGCATGAGCGGAGCCACGTCCGACGCGGCTGCCGTCGCCGAGCCCACCGACACCGCGACCGTCGCTCCGGCGGGAGCCGGTGTGGTCACCGAGCGCAGCCCATGGCGTCGGCGTCGGGCCCTCCTGGTGGTCGGCGGTGCGGTGCTTGCCACGATCGCGGTGGCCGGGTCGCTCGGCGACTTCACCAATCGTCGACCGGGGCAGGCTGCGCCGTCGACGGGCAAGGGGCCGGGTACCACCGCGGTGGGGATGCCGCGTACCGAGGGGCCGGCCGACGAGGTCGACACCGGAGTGTCCGACGCCCCACCGGCCCGGCGGACCGCGCCCGCTGCCCGGCCCGGTGCCCCGACCGCCCCGGACCCGACGGTGGCCCCGGGCCCGACCGCCAGCGCCCCCGGCCAAACGCCGACCGCGCCCGCGCCAACGCCGACGCCGACTCTTTCCGCTGGCGTACCCGTTCAGGCGAGCGGGGGGACGGTCACGGTCCGCTGTGTGGGGAAGTCCGTCGAGGTGCTCGCGGTGACGCTCGCTCCGGGGTTTCGGGCGGAGGCGTACGACCCGGGGCCGTTACCGCTGGCCCGGGTCGAGTTGACCTCCACGGAGCACCGCAGCGAGATCCAGGTGAACTGCCCCAACGGCCGTCCGAACCCGAAGGTGAAGGAACGTGCGGTGTGACGTGGGGGCCGACGGGTGCCGCGCCCGGGACGCGGCCCCCCGTTCCCGCCGGCCGGTCCGTCACCGCCCGGCGAGCGCCCTTCCGCTCGGCAGCCGTCGCCCGGCAGCGTCGACGGCACGGTGCTGACGTGCGACATCGTCGCGCCCTGCTCCCGCGGCGGTGGTGTCACGGTAGGTCGGGGCGGGAGAGACGGGCAACGTATTTCGATCGGCTGCCCGGCTCCTCCGGGCGGCGCGGACGGCGGGTCCGGGGTGCGACGACCGCCGTGCGCCGGGCGGCGGTCAGCGGCCGGTTCAGCCGCAGGGCCATTCGCGCGGTGAGTTCGCTGTCCAGCAGGGGGCGGTTGACCTCGCCGGCGACCGCCAGCGCCGGCCCGGAGACCGACCGCCAGATCGCGGCCAGCCCGGCGCCGAGACCCACCAGGGCGACGGTGGCCCGGGTGGTCGGTGAGCCGGCGGCCGCGGCGGCACTCACGCCGACCACCGCGAAGAGCACCAGCAGCAGGGGTACGAGCACGGGCCAGAAGATGCCACGCGCCGCCTGCGCCACCAGCCGTCGATCCCGGATGATCAGGTTCCGGGCGATCACCGCGTAGTCCTCCTCGTCGAGCAGGTCGCGTGGGTGCAGGCCGCCGGTGAGCACGTCCCGCCAGAGGTCACCCTGGCCGCGTAGGGCCCGGCTCAGCTCGCCGGGCGCTGGTTCGGCCGGGTCTCCGTGGCCGGCCCGGTCGACCGCGCTCGCCCAGTCGGCAAGCGACCGGCGCACCACCGCGGCCGAGTACGGCGGCAGCACGCTTGCCAGTTCGTCCAGCCAGCGGCTGATCTGGATCTGTCGACCGCCGAACTGCCGCAGCAACTGGGTGGCGTCGCCGGCCCGGACGGTGTCCGCCACCGATCGGCCCAGCCGGTAGGCGAGCCCGACCCGGTGGTTGGTGGCCATCGCCCAGCGCAGCACCTCGACGTTGAGGTCGTCGAGGGCGAGCAGCAGCGGCACCGGGTCGGCCGGGTCGGGCCGGCTCAGGTCGGGTAGCAGGGCTCGGGCGGCGGACGTGTCGGGCACCGGCCCGGTGTGCCTGGTGAGGTCGGCGATCTGGGCCAGCGCGACGTCCACCCCGTCGAGGTACATCCGCATTCGGCGGTGGGCGGACATCTCGGTGAGGTTGGAGAGCTTGGCCGGCGGTACGGGTGGTCGGGCCTCGGCGGGGACGCCGAGTTCGGCGTGCTGCCCGTGGTGGTAGGCGTCGGCCATCCACCAGCCCAGGCGTAGTGCGGTGACGATGCAGGCGCGTTCGTCGCGGATCAGTGGGTACGCGTCGTCGCGGCCGATCTCGCCGATTGGTGGATGGTTCTCCGCGCCGGCGCGGTGCAGTGGTGACATTCCCCGCTGCCCTCCCGCCCGGTCGATCGACGGTTGATCAACCAAGCGTACGGCAGCGTACCGGTGCTTATGTTGTGTTTTGTCGGTTTGGGGTGCCGCGGCCGGCCAGCAACCCCCGGGGCCGGATCGACCGCACCGGCTCCGCCGCGCCGCCCTCCGCGCGCAGGATGTGGTTCGCGGCGACGACGCCCGTCGCCGCGGAGCGTTCCATCAACGCGCTCGGGAAGTCCGTGGCGATGCCGTCACCGGCCAGGTAGAGGCCGGACGCGTCGGTGCGTACCCCCGGTCGCCAGGCGTGGCTGCCCGGCGTGAACGCCGGCGCCTGCGCCTCCACCCGGGCCCGCAGCTCGCGAACCCGCAGGTCGGCAACCTCCGGCCAGAGCGCGACAAGTTCGCGTCGCATCCGCTCGGCCAACTCCTCGGCCGGCACCCCCGGCTCGCAGGCATACGCGTGCAGCTCGATGACCGACCCACCGGTCTGCCGGGCCCACCGCCGAGGCTCGTCCTCCAGCCGGTGATACAGCGTCACCGAATCCAGTGTGGGCTGCCGGGACACACCACTGAACACCGCCCGCTCGGCGGCCACGTCCCCGGCGCACCAGTACCGCGCCACCGCGTACGGCGGGCCGGGCCGGCCGAAGGCGGGCATCCGGGCGGTCAGCTCCGGCGCCTGCTCGACCAGGTCGGGAGAGGCCGCGACAAGCGCGGCGAGTGCCGGCGGGTCGACGGCCAGCACCACGTGGGCCGCCGGGTGGTCACCGCCGTCGGTGGTCGTCACCCGCCAGCCGTCGGCGTCCCGGTGCACGCCCGTCGCGGCGCGACCGGTGAGCACCCGACCGCCGTGCTTCTCCACGTGCCGGGTCAGCGGCTCCCAGATCGCCGTGGCGTAGTCCTCGTCCGGGCAGTCGAACGCCAGCCCCTCCGGGTTGCCGAGCAGGTAGAAGTGGAACTGGGCGACCATCTCGGCGGCCGACATCTCCGCCTCGTGGTTGAAGAACGAGTGCGAGAAGACCTCGAACAGCATCGCCCGAGCCCGGTCCGGCAGCCGCAGCGACGCCAACAACTCGTCGGCGGTGGTGTCGTCCAACTCGGCGTAGGTGCGCACCGGGTCGTAGGTGAGCAGCGGCAGCGCGGCGTCCCGGTCCATCAGGCGCAGGTCGCCCAGCCGCAGACTGGGGCTGCGCACCAGCAGCGCGAGCAGGTTCGCCGGCGGTGCGGGCGGCAGCTTTCCGAACTCCTCGGTCGGCCACTGCGCACTGAGGATCGGGTATCCCGCGATGGGCTTGAGGAAGCCCAGGTCCGGGTCGATCCGGCGGAGGATGGCCCGCCAGTTGTAGTACTGCCGGAAGAACGCGTGGAAACCGTGCTCGTTCTGTTGGCTGCCCTCGGGCAGCGCCTCCGGCCAGGCGCCCAGTCGACCGCCGAGCGTCGGTGCCGCCTCCAGCACCGTGACCGCCACCCCCCGCTCGGCCAGCACCACCGCCGCCGACATGCCGGCGATGCCGCCACCCACCACCACCGCCGCGGTCGGCCGCGGCACGCGGTCCGCGCCGCCGCCGCCCGGGTCGACCAGATGTTGGCGTACGCCGATGAGCCGACCCACCACCTGCGACAGCGTCATGGGCACCTACCTCTCTCGGCCCAGTCTGCGCTACGGAAGGCAACGGCGCGCGCGGTCGGAGGCGGGCCAGACGTACTCCAGGTCCTCCGGAACGTCGTCGCCGAACAGGGGCCGGTAGTGCGCCGGGTCCTTGCGGACCAGCGACGAGCGGTGGCTCAGGTGCAGCTCGTCGCGGCCCAGCCACGGCGGCAGCTCACCAGCCTCGGCCAGCTCGACCTGAGTCCGTACGACGCCGGGCCCGCAGGCGGCCGCGAGGTCCACGGTCATCGTGGTGGCGCAGGTGTCGGCCCGCCCCGGCTCGGTCCACACCGCGCACATGTCCAGCCCGTAGCGGGTGAGCGCCTCCTCGTACCCGGCCCACATCTTCACCGCCGGGTGGTTGCGCCAGCCGTACCCGGGTCGGGTGAGCCCACGCAGCACCTGGATGGCCTCCACCCGCTGCTTGCCCAGCCGCTTCTGGTCCAGCGTGCGGGCGCTGGCCAGGAAGTCCGGGTACGGGAGGAACGTCTGCATGCGGCTGCTCTACCCGTCGCCGCAGCGGGCATGCCTGGTCACGGGATGATCCGGACGGGGTCGCCCACCATGGCCGTGCTGATTACGATCCGGGCATGGCGGAGCCGTGGCGGGACCGGGCGCGACGGGCGGTCGAGTGGAACTGGCGGCTGCGGTCGGTCGGTGATCCACGCCCGCACTACGTGATCTGCGGGAAGGACGCCCTCGCCTACTACGTGGCTCGGGCGCTGCTCGAATCCGAACTGCCGGCGGGTGGTGCCCGGGTGACGGTCGTGGTGCCGGAGCGTTACCGCAGCAACGGCCCGGACGTGGCGGGGCTGCGCGGGGTCCGGGTGGTCCGCTCGGATCGGCTGGACGTGTCCACCTTCGAGGCCGCCGGCCTGGCCGGGGCGACCGGGCTTGCCCTGCTGCACCAGGACGACGTCGGCAACCTGCACGCGGCGCTCTGCGCGCAGGCCGTCGACCAGCAGGTCCGCCAGGTGCTGCGGATGTTCAACGGCACCCTCGCCGACGGGGTGCGCAAGCTGATCAAGGCACCGGTCGAGGTGCTCTCCGACGCCGAGATGGCCGCGCCGGCCTTCGTGGCCGCCGCGCTCGGCGAGGTCGACCCCAGCTCCTTCCAACACCGGGACAAGACGTTGCGGGTGGCGCGGCGGGCCGACGTCCGCCCGCAGGACGTGGTCTGCGCCCTGGCCCACCTCAGCGAGGCGCAGGGGGTGGAGCTGCTGCCGGCCGAGCAGGCCGGCGCGGACCTGGTGCTCGCCGAGGCGACCGGGCAGCCGCCGGGCACCGAGGTCGCCGCCCGTCGGCTCGTCCGGGCCCGCCGGCGACGCCGTCCGGTTACGGTGCTGCTGGGAGCCGTACGCGGCTTCGCCACCCGCAAGATCGGCGTCGCGGTGATGCTGGTGCTGGCGGTGATCGCGGTGCTGGGGGCGCTGATCTCCCGCACCGAGGGCGCCTCCCCGCTGGAGGCGCTGTACCTGACCCTGGTCACCACCCTCAGCGGCGCCGACCCGGACACCACCAAGCCAGCCGGAGCGCAGATCATGCAGGTCGTGCTCAACCTGGCCGGGTTGGCACTGATCCCGCTGATCACCGCCGTCGTGGTGGACGGCATCGTCAACGCCCGGCTGGCCCTGCACACCGGCCGGTTGCAACCCGCGCGGGCCGGGCACGTCGTGCTGATCGGCCTGGGCAACGTCGGCACCCGGGTGATGGCGCAGCTCCGGGAGTACGACGTCGAGGTGGTGGCGATCGACAAGGACCCGGCACCACGCGGCGGCGCCCTGGCCCGCCAGCTCGAGGTGCCGGTGATCGTCGGCGACGCCGCGCTCTCCGAGACGCTTGTCGCCGCGTCGGTGGCCGACTGTCAGGCGCTCGTGGTGGCGTCCACCGACGACGTGGCCAACCTGGAGGCGGCGCTCGCCGCCCGTGACCTCCACCCCGGCCTGCGGGTGGTGCTGCGGCTCTTCGACGGTGACTTCGCCGAACGGGTGGAGGAGACCTTCGCCCTCGGGGTGTCCCGGTCGGTCTCCTACCTGGCCGCCCCGGCCTTCATCGGGGCGCTCACCGAACGCGCGGTGATCACCACGATCCCTGTCGACAGGCATGCGCTGCCGGTCGCCGAGGTGCCGGTCGCCGCCGGCTCCGAGTTGGACGGTCGGCCGCTGGACGTGGTCAACCGGGACGGGCAGGTCCGGTTGATCGCCCGTACCCCGGCCGGCGGCGGCAGGACGATCTGGTGGAAGGACCTCGACCCCCGCCAGGTGGTCTTCGCGGGCGACCGGTTGACAGTGGTCGCCCGCCGACGCGGGTTGGACTGGCTGACCAGGCAGTGCGCCCCTCCCGCCGCGGGGAGGGTGCCGATGCCGCACGGTCACGTCGACTCGACGTCCCGGCCGGAGCCGGTCCTGCCGGCCGCGGTACCGGAGTCACTGCCGCCACCGACCGGGCCGGGGATCGCTGCCTCGACCTCCGGCGCGGCGCATCCGGTGCCGGCCCCGTTGTCGCCGGCCGACGGCGCCCTACCGCCGACTCGCGACGCGGGCACCCGCGTAGATGACTAGGTGCTGATCGGCAAGATCGGCGATCGGTCGGCGGGAACCGGCCGGCACTGGGTGACAATCGGTGCCATGCGTTTCCGCATCCTGGGGCCGACCCAGGTGCTGCTGGCCGACGGGCGTGAGATTCCCGTCGGCGGTCCGCGGCTGCGCGCACTACTGGCGCTGCTCCTGCTCGACGCGGGCCGAGTGGTCCCCGCCGAGCGGCTGATCGACAACCTGTACGGCGAGCACCCGCCCCGGGGCGCTGCCAACGCCCTTCAGTCCCAGGTGTCGCGCCTGCGTCAGGCCCTGCCCGCCGAGCACACCCCTGTCGAGTTCCATCCGACCGGCTATCGGCTCGCCGTGGATCCGGCAGACGTCGACGCGTACCGGTTCGAACGGCTCGCCGAGGCGGGGCGCCACGCGCTCGCCGGCGGTGACTGGGCCCGCGCGGCGGCCGAGTTGCGTACGGCGTTGGAGTTGTGGCGGGGTCCCGCCCTGGCCGACGTCATCGACGTGGCCGGCGCACCCGCGCAGGCCGCCCGGCTGGACGAGCTGCGGCTGGCCGCCGTCGACGATCGGATCGAGGCGGACCTGGCGTTGGGCGCGTCCGCCGCGCTGGTCCCGGAGTTGCGGGAGTTGGTCGTCGCGCACCCGTTGCGGGAGCGGTCGCGGGGCCAGCTCATGCGTGCGCTGTCCGCACTGGGTCGGCCGGCCGAGGCGCTTGCCGAATTCGAGGCGGCCCGCCGCACGCTGGCCGAGGAACTCGGCGTCGGCCCGTCGCCGGAGCTGGCCGCGATCCACCTGGCGGTGCTGCGTGGTGCGGACCGCCCGGCCGAACGCGCGGCGGCCGAAGCGGCGCTGCCGAGCCACCTCACCACGTTCGTCGGGCGGGAGGAGGAGCTCAAACGCGTTGGGAAGCTGCTCGGCGAGCGCAGGCTCGTCACCCTCACCGGCCCCGGGGGAGCGGGCAAGACCCGGTTGGCGATCGAGGCCGCGAGCCGTTCGGACGGCGAGGTCCGCTTCGTCGAGCTGGCCGGGCTGGCCGACGGGTCGGACGTACCGCAGGCGGTGCTGAGCGCCCTCGGCCTGCGCGACGCGGGCCTGCGGGCCCCGGCCGAGCCGGGCCGGCAACCGACCGACCGGCTGGTCGAGGCGCTCGCCGAGCGGCGGCTGCTGCTGGTGCTCGACAACTGCGAGCACGTCATCGCCGACGCGGCCCGGCTCGCCGCACGACTGCTGGGCGCGTGCCCGACGTTGCGGGTGCTGGCCACGAGTCGTGAACCGCTCGGGCTGGCCGGTGAGGCGTTGTGCCCGATGTCCGGGCTCGCCCTGCCACCGCCCGACGCGTCGGCGCTGGACGCCGACGACTACGCGGCGGTCAGCCTGTTCGCCCAGCGGGCCGCCGACGTGGCGCCCGACTTCACCCTCACACCGGCCAACGCCGAGCTGGTGCTGCGGATCTGCCGCACCCTCGACGGTCTGCCACTGGCGATCGAGCTGGCCGCCGCGCGACTGCGGGCGCTGTCGGTCGCCGAGGTGGCCGCCCACCTCGACGACCGGTTCCGGCTGCTGTCGATGAGCAGCCGGGCCGCATCACCTCGGCACCGCACGCTCAGGGCGGTGGTCGAGTGGAGTTGGGACCTGCTCGACGATGCCGAGCGGACACTGGCCCGACGGCTGACCGTCTTCGCCGGCGGTGCCACGCTGGAGGCGGCCGGGCGGGTCTCCGAGATGCCCTCGGCCGAGTTCGTCGACGCGCTGACCGGTCTGGTCGACAAGTCCTTCGTGGAGTTGACCGGAGGCCGTTACCGAATGCTGGAGACCGTGCGGGCCTTCTGCGCCGGACGCCTCGCCGAAGCTGGCGAGGCCGAGCGGCTGCGCCGCGCGCACACCGCGTACTTCCTGGAACTCGCCTGGACCGCCAGCGACCACCTGCGCCGAGCGGAACAACTGCACTGGTTGCGACGGCTCGACGCCGAGCGGGACAACCTGCACGCGGCGCTGCGTCGTGCCACCGCGGCGGGCGACGGGCCCGACGCCGCCGGGTTGGTCTCCGCCCTGTCGTTCTACTGGTGGTTACGCGGCATGCGTGGGGAGGGCGCCCGGCTGGCCGCCGACGTCCTCGACGTGCTCGGTGCCGAGGCGCCGCCCGGGTTGGGCGAGGAGTTCGCCCTCTGCGTCTACAACGCGTCGCTCGCCGGTTCCGGTCACCTGCCGTCGCTCGGCACGCAGGATTCCGTGATCCGCAGCCTCGACCGGCCCCCTCGACAACCGTTCCTGCTCTATCTGTCGGGGATCTCGACCGGCCCCCCACCCGGCGGCCCCGAGGACGTCGAAGAGCTGATGCGGGAGCTGCGGCGGCTGGTCGGCCCGGACACCTGGATCAACGCGCTCGGCGCGATGGGCCACGGCTCGGCGCAGATGTGGGGTGGCCAGTCGGACCGGGCCGGGGCCGCGTTCTTCGCCGCGCTTGACGGCTTCCGGAGCACCGGAGACCGGTGGGGTTCCCTGATCACACTTGGCGCGCTCGGCGAACTGGCCGCCTGGCGGGGTGATCCGGAGGCCGCGGGCGAGCACATGAACCAGGCCATGGGGTTGGCCGAGGAACTCGGCTCGGCCGTCGACCAGGCCGACATGCTGCGTACGCGGGGTGAGATCAGGCTGCGTGCCGGTGACCTCGCGGCGGCCCGGGACGACTTCGCCGGTGCGCTGCTGCTCGCGCAGGGCAGTGGCGCGCCCGAGTTCGTGTCCGCCGCCCGACTCGGCCTCGCCCAGGTGGCACGGCTGCACGGTGATCTGGCCGAGGCGAGGCGGCTCTGCGAAGCGGCGTTGGCCGGCGGGCTCACCGGCTGGTACGTCGGCGAGGCGACGCGCGCGGAGATCATCCTCCTTCTTCAGCAGATAACCGAGGAGGAGAAGGCCGGGGCCGCGAACGGGCCCGGTGCGCCGCCGTCAGCGGACGGTGCGTGACCCGTCAGCGCCCGACCGCACCCTGGCGGCATGACGACATACGAGGTGGTGGCCGAAGGGCTGGGTAAGCGGTACGGCCCGACCCGGGCACTTGACACCTTCAACCTGACCGTACCGACCGGAACGGTGTACGGACTGCTGGGTCCCAACGGCGCGGGAAAGACGACTGCCGTACGGATCCTCACCACGCTGCTGCGCTTCGACGCCGGCCGGGCCACTGTGGCCGGGTTCGACGTGCGGCGTCAGCCGGACGAGGTGCGGGCCCGGATCGCGTTGACCGGGCAGGACGCCGCGGTCGACGAGATCCTCAGTGGGCGGCAGAACCTGGAGCTGTTCGGCCGGCTGTTCCGGTTGGGCAGACGGGCGGCCCGCCGACGCGCCGACGAACTGCTGGAACGGTTCGGGCTCGACGAGGCGGCGGGTCGGTCGGCCGGTGAGTACTCGGGTGGGATGCGCCGCCGGCTGGACCTGGCGGCCAGCCTGATCCGGACACCGCGGGTGCTCTTCCTCGACGAGCCGACCACCGGCCTGGACCCGCGCAGCCGCAACCAGGTGTGGGACCTGGTCCGTGGTCTGGTCGCGGACGGGACCACGGTCCTGCTCACCACGCAGTACCTGGAGGAGGCCGATCAGCTCGCCGACCGGATCTCGGTGATCGACGCCGGTCGGGTGGTGGCCGAGGGCTCGCCGGACGAGCTGAAGTCGATGACCGGCGGTGACCGGATCGAGGTGGTGGTGCGCGACGCGGCCGACCTGACCCGGGCCGCCCGCATCGTCGCGTCGATCTGTGCCGCGGAGCCGGAGCGCGATCCGGAGGTGCGGCGGCTCAGCGTGCCGGTCACCGACCGGGTCGCCGGGCTTGTCGACGTGGTGCGGGCGTTTGACGACGCCGGGGTCGCGGTGGAGGACATCGGCCTGCGGCGCGCGACGTTGGACGAGGCGTTCCTGTATCTGACCGGACACCGGCCGGACGAGGCCCGTGAGGCCGTCGGCGTTGGCGGAAAGGCGGACCTGGCATGACCACGGCGGTGGCTGACGGTTGGACGATGACCAGGCGGAACATGATCCACGTGATCCGCGCACCGGAGGAGCTGATCCTCTACTTCTCACTGCCGATCATGTTCGTGCTGGTCTTTGGGTACGTGTTCGGCAGCGGCATGCAGGTGGCGGGTGGCGGCAGCTACCGCGAGTTCCTGCTGCCCGGGGTCTTCGTGATGACGATGTTGTACGGCCTCGGCGCCACCGCGACCGGCGTGGCGCTGGATCTCAGCCGGGGTGTGGTCGACCGGTTCCGGTCGATGCCGATGGCCCGGTCCGCCCTGATGACCGGTCGCAGCGCCGCGGACCTGCTCCGTGCCCTGCTGGAGATGTCCACCCTGCTGGTCTGTGGCCTGCTCGTCGGGTGGCAGTGGCGGCAGGGTGTCGGCAGGGCGTTGCTCGCCGTCGGGCTTCTCCTGCTGCTGCGGATCGCGATCACCTGGGTCGGGATCTACCTGGCGTTGCTGGTCCGCAACCCGGACACGGTCGGCGTGATCGTCTTCCCGGCGGCGTTCCCGTTGAGCGCGATCTCCAACGTCTTCGTGTCGCCCGAGCTGATGCCGTCGGTCATCGGTGCGATCTCGGAGTGGAATCCGCTCTCGGCCACCGTGGCCGCGATCCGTCAACTGTTCGGCAACCCCGGCCTGGGTGGCGACTCCTGGCCGGCGGAGCACGCCATGCTGTTGGCGGTGGTGTGGCCGGTGCTGCTGATCGCGACGTTCGCGCCGCTCGCGGTGCGCCGGTACCGGCGGCTGAGTCGCTGACCCCCTGGCCGCCGGTGGCCCTGCTCAGGTCACCGGCGGGCGGGGCGCAGCGCGTACCAGGCGGCGCCGGCGGCGAGCACGCCGAAGCCGGCGAGGACGCTGCCCGTCGGCAGGTTGACCGCGAGCAGCAGACAGCCGAGCAGCCCCAGGCCGGCGAGCACCCGCACGGGCAGCTTCCGCGCCGGCTCCCGGCCCAACGTCAGCGCCGCCGCGTTGGTGATCGCGTAGTAGACAAGCACGGTGCAACTGGAGAAGCCGATGGCGTCGCGCACGTCGCCGAGCAGCACCACCACGATCACCACGGCGGCCACGGCCAGTTCGGCGCGGTGCGGCACCTGGTGCACGGGGTGCACGGCGGCCAGCGCGCCGGGCAGGTCGCGGCGGCGGGCCATCGCCAGGGTGGTCCGGCCGACCCCGGCGACCAGGGAGAGCAGGACGCCGACGACCGCGACGGTGGCGCCGGCGCGGACCACCCAGGCCAGGCCGGGCAGGCCGGCGGCGGTCACCACGTCGACCAGGGGCGCCGCGGACCCGGCCAGCCGGTCGGCGCCGAGCACGCCGAGTGCGACAACGGCAAGCACCAGGTAGATCGCGAGCACCACGCCGAGCGCCAGCGGCACCGCGCGCGGGATGGTCCGCCGCGGGTCGCGGACCTCCTCGCCGAGCGTGGCGATCCGGGCGTAGCCGGCGAACGCGAAGAACAGCAGCCCGGCGGCGGTGAGCACACCCCGGGCGGAGCCGCCGGGCTCGCCGAGCCGATCCAGGTGCACCGGCCCGCCCACCAGGCCGACGACCGCGACCAGGGCCAGTACCGCGAGCACCAGCGCGACAAGCGCCCTGGTCACGGTGGCCGTCTTGCCGATGCCCCGCAGGTTCACCGCGGTCACCGCGAGCACCGCGCCGACGGAGACCAGCCGGGCCTGCCCCGGCCACAGGTACGCCCCGATGGTCAACGCCATCGCCGCGCAGCTCGCCGTCTTGCCGACCACAAAGCCCCAGCCGGCCAGGAAACCGGCGAACGGCCCGAGGCGCTCCCGGCCGTAGACGTAGGTGCCGCCGGACTCCGGGTAACGGGCCGCCAACCGCGCCGAACTTGTCGCGTTGCAGAAGGCGATGAAACCGGCAAGCACCAGTGCGGGCAGCAGGCCGGCACCGCCGGCCGCCGCCGCGGCCGGGCCGAACACCACGAAGACGCCCGCGCCGAGCATCGAGCCCAACCCGATGACCACCGCATCGGGTACGCCGAGCCGCCGCGCCAGTTGATTCACGGAACGGAACCCTAGGGGTACGAGGTGAACGGCCGGTCCCAGGCGCGTAGCCGGCCGGGGAGCGGCACGCCGTCCCAGGGTGCCCGGTACAGCAGCCGGTCCAGGAGCAGGCCCAACAGCAACCCGGCCACCGAGTCGGTCAGCCAGTGCCAGCCGAGGTAGGTGGTGGTGGTGAGGACGACAAGCGGCGGCACGACGCGGATCACGGTGACCAGTCGGGCCGGCAGTTGGCGGCCGAAGCTGCGGGCCAGCGGGGCGAGCAGCAGCGCGATGACCCCGTACCAGACGATCGCGTTGGCGACGTGCCCCGACGGGTAGGACTGGGCGAACCGCACCGGCAGGTCGTCGTGGAACAGCGGCAGGGTCTGCTCGGGCGTCAGGAACGGCTCCTTGACGCTGGCGCTCGGTGCCGCCCGCGCGGTCCAGATCTTGAGTGGGCCGATCGTCAGGTTGGTCAGCACGAACGCGACCACCGGAGGCAGGATCGGCCGCACCGACCGCAGCCGGACGGCCAGCAGCACGCCCAGCCCGGCGGCGATCAACGTCAGCGGAGTGCCCTGGCCGAGGAAGTTCAGCACCCGGGCCACCCAGTACGCGGCGGCCGGCCGGTGCCCGTCGGCCCAGTCGGCGACCGCCCGGTCCAATCCGAAGAGCTGGTCGGCGGCGAGCGCCGCCGTCAACCCGGCCAGACCGATCAGCAGGAGCGCGTCGAACCACAGGCCGGCCGGGCGGACAGGCCGTAGCCGCAGGTCACGTCGTACCGCCGTGGGTTTGAGCACGCGACCACGCTACCGGCCCGGCGCGAGGCCGGGGTGGCCGGCGCTGTGGGCCCAACCACGATCAGAGGCGGATGCGGGGGGCGACCAGTCATGCTTGTGCCCGTGCGGATCACGTCTGCCCTCGTGGACCCGGCGCTGCTCGACCTGCCCTGGTCGACACCGCTGGAGGAGTGGCCTGCCCAACACCTGGTGGCGCTGCCGCAGGGCATCTCCCGACACATCGTCCGGTTCGTCCGGCTCGGTGACTACGTCTACGCGTTCAAGGAGACCCGCGAGCGGATCGCCGAGCGGGAGTACGACCTGCTCCGGGCTCTGGAGCGGATCGACTTCCCGTCGGTCGAGGCGGTGGCGGTCGTCGCCGACCGGCAGACCGAGGACGGGGAACCCCTCGAATCCGTGCTGATCACCCGGCACCTGCAGTTCTCCCTGCCGTACCGGGCGCTGTTCTCACACACCCTGCGGCCGGAGACGATGAGCCGGCTGCTCGACGCGCTCGCCGCCCTGATCGTGCGGATGCACCTCACCGGCTTCTTCTGGGGCGACTGCTCGCTGTCGAACACGCTGTTCCGCCGGGACGCGGGCGCGTTCGCCGCCTACCTGGTGGATGCGGAGACGGGCGCGTTGCACAACTCGCTCTCCAACGGTCAGCGCGGTGAGGACCTGGAGATCGCCCGGGTGAACATCTTCGGCGAGGCGTTGGATCTCCAGGCTGCCGGCCTGCTGCACGAGTCCATCGACCCCGAGGTGGTGTGCGAGGAGGTCGTGCAGCGCTACGAGCGGCTCTGGCACGAGATCACCTACGAGCAGGCGGTGGAGCGGGAGGCCCGGCACGACATCGAGGGCCGGATCCGCCGCCTCAACGAGTTGGGCTTCGACGTGGCCGAGGTGGCCATGTCCTCCATCGACGACGGGCGTTACCTGGTCCGGCCGAAGGTCGTCGACGCCGGCTACCACACCCGGCGGCTGCTGCGGCTTACCGGTCTCGACGCCGAGGAGAACCAGGCGCGCAAGCTGCTCAACGACCTGGACGCCTACCGGGCGGAGAGCGACCTGGTCGACGAGCAGCAGGCCGCACACCGCTGGCTCACCGAGGTCTTCGAGCCGGTGGTCCGGGCCGTTCCCGCGCATCTGCGCCGCAAGCTGGAGCCGCAGGAGCTGTTCGCGCAGATCATCGAGCACAAGTGGCTGCTCTCCGAGCAGGCCGGCCGGGACGTCGGGATGCGCCACGCGGTGCAGTCCTACCTGGCCGACGTGCTGGTGCACCGCCCCGACGAGCAGGCCGTCCTCGGCGTCGACGTCCCCGCCCTGGGCTGACCCGGCCTCCGCCTCGCCGAGACCGCCATGTTGCCGGATCGGAGTCCGCAGGATGCATACGCGTCCTGTAGAGCTGCTCCAGAAATGGGGCAGTCGCCTACCTGAGGCCCCTGCCCCACACTTGGGGCAGCTCTACAGGGTGCGCAGTGGTGCAGGGGGTACAGCCGTTCAGGGTCGCGCGGCAGTGGGACGGGACCGCTGCGCGGGGCGCTTCACTCCACCCAGGTGCCGCCGCGAAGGACCCGGACGACGTTCAGGTCGGCGTCCAGCACCACCAGATCGGCGCGGAGGCCAACCTGTAGGGATCCGACCCGACTACCCAGGCCGATGGCCCGCGCTGGGGTGGTCGCCACCATCCGCGCCGCGTCGGCGATCGGGATTCCGGCATTCACCGCGTGCCGCAGCGCGGCGTCCATGGTCAGCGTGCTGCCGGCGATCGCACCGTCGCGGGCGAGTCGGGCCACCCCGTCGGTCACGGTGACGGCCTGGCCGCCCAGCTCGTACTCGCCGTCGGGCATCCCGGCGGCGGCCATCGCGTCGGTGATCAGCGCCGCCCGGTCCGGGCCCGCGGTCGCGGTGGCGAAGGTCAGCATGCCGTCGTGCAGGTGCACCCCGTCGGCGACCAGCTCACAGATGACGGTGGGAGCGTCGAGCAGGGCCACCACCGGCCCCGGCTCGCGGTGGTGCACCTGGCGCATGCCGTTGAACAGATGGGTGCCGACACTCGCGCCGGCGGCGACCGCGGCGCGGGTCTGCTCGTACGTCGCGTCGGTGTGGCCCACCGCCGCCACCACCCGTTGCGCGGTGAGCAGCTTGATGGCCTCCAGCGCGCCGTCGCGTTCCGGGGCGAGGGTGACCATCCGGATCGCGCCCCGGCCCAGCTCGATCAGCTCGGTCAACTCGTCGGTCGACGGGTCGCGCAGGTATTCCGGGTTCTGCGCGCCACAACGGGCAGCGGAGAGGTAGGGGCCTTCGAAGTGGACTCCCGCCAGCACGCCCTCGTCGACGAGCGGAGCGAACGCCTCGGTGGCCGCGCGCATCAGCGGGAAGGGCGCGCTGACCAGGCTGGCCAGCAGGGTGGTCGTGCCGTGCGCGAGGTGGAAGTCGGCCGCCGCTCGGGCCTCGTCGGCGTCCCCGGTGGTGAAAGTGTGCCCGCCACCGCCGTGGGTGTGCATGTCGACGAAGCCGGGCAGGATCCAGTTGCCGTCCCGGACCGACGGATATTCGGCGACCGCTGTGATCCGATCACCGTC
This sequence comes from Micromonospora sp. NPDC023888, assembly GCF_040639415.1. NCBI lineage: Bacteria > Bacillati > Actinomycetota > Actinomycetes > Micromonosporales > Micromonosporaceae > Micromonospora > Micromonospora sp. NPDC023888. Next base: position 237,790 of record NZ_JBEZZW010000004.1, read on the forward strand.
CCACTCGACGCAGCCCTGTCGGATGACACCGGTCGGGGTCACCACTCGGCCGTCCACCCGCACGGTCATCGCTTCTCCTGATGGTCACGGACGCGCACGGCGTCACGGTCACGGACGCGCACCGCGTCCAGGGCGAGCAGGGCGGCACCGAGGCAGCCGGCCTCGTCGCCGAGGGCTGCCGCGACCAGTCGCGGCTCCCGGTGGAAGGTCATCCGCTCGTGCAGCGCCGCCCGCAGTGGCGTCAGCAGCAGGTCCCCGGCCTGGGCCAGACCACCGCCGAGCACGATCGTCGCCACGTCGAACAGGGCCTGCCCGGTGGCGAGGCCGTCGGCGAGCGCCTCGACCGCCTCCTGCCAGACCTGGCCGGCGAGGGGGTCCCCGGCCGCGGCCCGCTCGGCGACATCGGCCGCGGTCACGGGAGCGCCCGCCGCCTCGCCAGCCAGTTCCGCGTAGCGGCGGCCGATGGCGGCGGCCGAGGCGATCGTCTCCAGGCAGCCGGGTCGACCGCAGCCGCAGCGCGGGCCGTCGGGCCGGACCAGGATGTGGCCGATCTCCCCGGCGGCGCCGTGCGCGCCCACGGACGCCGAGCCGTCGACCACGTGCGCGGCGGCGATGCCGGTGCCGATCGCCACGAACAGCACGTGCCCGGCGCCGCGCCCGGCACCGAGCCGTGCCTCGGCGAGACCACCGACGCGCACGTCGTGGCCGAGCGCCGTGGGCAGGCCGAGCCGCGTCACCGCCAGGTCCCGCAGGGGTACGTCCCGGAAGCCCACGTTCGCCGACCAGACCGCGACGCCGCGCGCCTCGTCCACCACCCCGGGTACGGCGATGCCGACCGCGATCGGCGTGAACCCGTCGGCGCGGGCCTTGTCGGCCAACCCGGCGGCCACGTCCAGGATCGAGCCGACCACGGCCGCCGGGCCGCGCGCGGCGTTCGTGGGGTGCCGCTCGGTGCGTACCGCGACACCGTCCGGTCGGACCAGGGCGCACTTCATGCCGGTGCCGCCCACGTCCAGCGCGACGACGACCTGGTCGGCGGCCCCGGCGTCGCCGCTGGTCACGCCAGCACCACCGACCGGGACAGGTGTCGGGGGGCGTCCGGGTCGAGGCCTCGGCTGGTCGCCAGCGCGACCGCGAAGCGTTGAGCCAGGATCAGGTCGGCCATCGGGTCGACCGGGGTACGACCGGCGGACCAACTGCCCAGCACCGTGCGCCAACCATGCGTGCGGCTGTGCACGAAGGCCGCCCCGGTGGCGGCCACGTCCTCGGGGAGGCCGTCGGGTAGCTCGCCGAACGCCCAGACCAGTCGGCCGGGCGCGGCGACCGAGATGGGACCGTGCCGGTAGTCCATCGCCGGGTACGCCTCGGCCCAGAAGGTGGCCGCCTCACGGCACTTCAGCGCTGCCTCCTGGGCCAGCCCGACCGTCCACCCTCGACCGAGGAAGGTGGCCTGCCCGATGGTGGCCGGATCGATCGGCAGCGGGGATCGCACCGCGACTTCGGCGTCGGCGGCGAGCGCGGTCACCGGGTCGCCGAGGTGGGCCCGGAGCAGGGCCAGCGCGGTGGTCGCGAAGCGGGTCTGCACCACCGACCGCTCGTCGGCGAAGGGCATGGTCACCGCGGCGCTGGCCAGCTCGACCGCCGGTGACGTCGGGTCGCCGACGATGACAGTGGTGGGGGTCCGCCCGCGCAGCGCGGCGAGCAGTTCCAGCACCTCGGTGGTGGTGCCGGAACGGGTGATCGCGATCAACCGGTCGTAGCGGCGGCCGGCGGGGAACTCGGACGCCTGGAAGGCGTCGGTCTCGCCCTGGCCGGCCTGCTCGCGCCGGCCCGCGTACGCCATCGCCATGAACCACGACGTGCCGCAACCGACGACGGCCACCCGCTCGCCGGGGCGGGGCAGGTCACCGTGGACGACGCCGGCCAGTGCGGCTGCCTCCCGCCAGCAGTCGGGCTGGCTCGCGATCTCCGCGTCCACGTACGCCATGGGAAACTCCTCGCAGGGGCGACCGGTGCGCAATACGGCTCGTTAGGCACGCATTTCGCGCGTCATTCTGCGCGAACGCCGGTCGCCGTGGCAACTGACCAACCGATCGCGCAGATCAGCCTTTTGCGCCAGCCTAGTTTCGCGCACTAGTGTGCACGCAATCAATCACCGTCCGTGCAGTAACTGGGAGGGCCCCCGCGGTGGACCGGTACGCCAGATGGAACGCCCTGCTCGAGATGCTCACCGACAACGGCCGGGTCAGCGTCGAGGCGGCAGCCGAGCGGCTGGACGTCTCCCAGGCCACCATCCGGCGTGACTTCGACCAGCTCGCCCAGCAGCAGATGATCACCAGGACCCGGGGCGGCGCCGTCGCGAACGGCGTCTCGTACGACCTGCCGCTGCGCTACAAGACGGCCAAGCACTCGGCGGAGAAGCAGCGGATCGGCGCGGCCGCCGCCGCGCTCGTCACGCCGGGCACCGTGGTCGGCCTGAACGGCGGCACCACAAGCACCGAGGTGGCGAGGGCGCTCGCCGTGCGTCCGGATCTGAACACCAGCGCCGAGGGTGCCCAGCTCACCGTGGTGACCAACGCGCTGAACATCGCCAACGAGCTGCTGGTCCGGTCGCGGATGAAGGTGGTGGTGGCCGGCGGGGTGGTGCGCCCGAAGTCGTTCGAACTTGTCGGCCCGCTGGGTGGGGCACTGCTGCGCGAGGTCACCCTGGACGTCGCGCTGCTCGGCGTGGACGCCATCGATCCGCAGCTCGGTGCCGCCGCCCACCACGAGGGGGAGGCCGCGATGAACAACCTGATGGTGGCTCGGGCCAAACGCGTGGTGATCATCGCGGACTCGTCCAAGTTGGGGGGTCACGCCTTCGCCCGGATCTGTCCGGTCGAGCGGGTCGAGACGCTGGTGACCGACTCCGGTGCCGCCCCGGAGCTGGTGGACGCGTTCCGCGCCGCCGGCGTACAGGTCATCTGCGCCTGAGCGGTCACGTTCCGTCGATGAAGTAGCCCTTTCGGCGCGTCGATGCATACCGCGTATTGCGTGCGTCTGCATACCGCGTATGGTGTCGGCTGTCACGCCCACCCATCGGGGGAGGTGCAGCTTGCCTGCTGTCCTGGAGATCGAAGGTCTACGTAAGACGTACAAGAGTCGTCGACGCGGCGCCCGCAACGCGCTCGACGGCTTCGACATGCGGGTCGAGGCAGGGCAGGTGCACGGCTTCCTGGGCCCCAACGGGTCCGGCAAGACCACCACGCTGCGTACGCTGCTCGGCCTGATCCGACCCGACGGTGGCCGGATGGCGCTGCTCGGGCACGAGGTCCCCGACGCGCTGTCCACGGTCGCCGGCCAGGTCGGCGCGATCGTGGAGAGCCCGCAGTTCTTCCCGCACTTCACGGCCCGGGACACGCTGTCCCTGCTGGCCGGGGCGGGCGAGGTGCCGGCCGTCCGGGTCGGCGAGGTGCTGGAACTCGTCGGGCTGCGCGACCGGGCCGACGAGCGGGTCAAGACGTACTCGTTGGGCATGAAGCAGCGCCTCGCCGTGGCCTCGGCCCTGCTGAAGAACCCGAAGCTGCTCATCCTCGACGAGCCGGCCAACGGCCTCGACCCGGGCGGCATCCGGGAGATGCGTTCGCTGATGCGCGATCTCGCGGAATCCGGGATGACAGTGCTGCTGTCCAGCCACATCCTCGGCGAGATCCAGTTGATCTGCGACTCGGTCACCATCATCTCGCTGGGCCGGCGGGTCGCGTTCGGCCCGGTCGACGAGGTGCTCGCGCAGCACTCGTCAGGTGCCGTCCGGGTCCGGCTGGAGGCGGTGAGCGACCTGCCGGCGGCCACCGAGGCGCTCACCAAGGCCGGGATCGGAGTCACCGGTCACCCCGACCACCTGATGTTGACAGGTGTCGACAAGCCGGCCTCCGTGACGCGCCTGCTCGCCGAGCACAACCTCTACGTCAGCGAGTTGGCTCCGATCGCCGTCGATCTGGAGAGCGTCTTCCTCGAACTGACGTCCACCGCGCCGGTCCCCGGTCAGCACCGGCAGGTCGACGAGTCCATGAAGGTCGGTGGGGCGGGTCAGCCCGGCACCACCGGGGGAGGGTGGGGCGCGTGAGCCTCTTTCGTACGGAGCTGCGCCGGCTCACCAAGCGGCGCTTCACCAGGTACATGACGCTGCTCGGCCTGCTGGTGCTGGCCGCAGTGGTCATCGGGGTGTTCTTCACGAACCAGAAGATCGGCGCCGAACAGTACGCCAAGGCCGAGCGGCAGGCCGACCAGCAGTACCAGGACCAGGTGCGCTGGAGCGAGCAGGAGCGGGCCAACTGCGAGCAGGCCAAGGCGGCCGGTACGCCGAACGACGGCCGCTACCCGGACGACTGCTCGGTGATGCAGGCGCCCACCCGGGACCAGATCGAGGCGAGCTGGTTCCTGCCCTCGACGTTCGACTTCCGGGACACGTTCGACGAGACGTTGATCCCGTTCGCGGCGATCCTCGCCCTGGTCGGGTTCGTGGTCGGCGCGTCCTTCATCGGTGCCGAGTGGAGCACCGGCGGCATGATGAACCTGCTGCTCTGGCGGCCGAAGCGACTCACCGTACTGCTCACCAAGCTGGCCGCGCTGCTCACCGGCATGCTGGCGGTGACGCTGCCCGCCGCGGTGCTCTGGTTCGCCGGGTTCTGGGGGGTCGCCACGTTCCGCGGCAGCACCGAGAAGATGACCTCCGGCGTCTGGCAGTCGTTCGTGCTGACCGGTGTGCGGGGCGTGGTGTTGGTGTTGGTGCTCACCACCATCGGCTTCGCCCTGGCGTCGCTGGGTCGGCACACCGCGATGGCCCTCGGCGGCGTGGTGGCGGTGATGGTGGTCGGCCAGTTCGGCCTGGGCATCCTGCTGGATATGGCGGGCGTGCGTTGGGCCGAGGCGTTCCTGCTGCCCACGTACATGCTGGCCTGGATGACCAAGACGATCACCCTCCAGGACTGGGATTCCTGCAACGCGACCTTCAACGGGTCGTGCGAGCCGGAGACCCTGGACATCACCTGGCAGCAGTCCTCTGTGCTGCTCTCGGCCACGGTGGTGGTGATCCTCGGAGCGGCGCTCTGGGTGATGCGTCGCCGCGACATCTCCTGACCCGACCGGTACGACGCGGCGCGGTCGGCCCGACCGTCGGGATTCCCCGGCGGCGCTGGGCCGGCCGCGCCGACTGGTGCGACCCAGGTCGTCCCTGGCTAGGCTGAGGGGCATGTCCGCCGACGCCACCCCGGCCGCCCCCGAGCCGTCCACTGACGCTCGTCCGGGTGACGTAGCGGGTGCTGGCGCGCCGACGGTCCCGACCCCGCGGCCGGTGCCGCCGATCGAGAGCACCGACGATCCCGAGCCGGACGACGAGGCCGACGTCGAGCCCACTGCCCCGACAGTCGGGCTTACCGAACGGGAACGGGCGATCCTCGCCTTCGAGCAGCAGTGGTGGCGGCACGCCGGCGCCAAGGAACAGGCCGTCCGGGACACCTTCGGCGTCTCGTCGACCCGGTACTACCAGCTACTCAACGGGCTGCTCGACAACCCGGCCGCGCTCGCCGCCGAGCCGCTGCTGATCGGCCGGCTCCGCCGCCTGCGCTCGTCGCGCGCCCGCAACCGGCGCCGCTGACCCCGCCACGTCCTCTTGGGCCGCCACGTCCTCTTGCGCCCCGGCGGCCGATTCCGCCGATTTCTCCCGTTGCTGTCGCGCTGTCGGTCGTCACGCCCCAGGCCGGGCGGCCTGACCGCATGCCGGCCGACCAGGCGGGTAGGCGGGAGGCGTCCTGGGCCGCGACACGACCCAGGACCCTCAGGAAGGGAGCGGGGGATGACGGCAACGAACCAGAGCGGATCGCCGAGCGGTAGAGCACAACAGGCCCGGCAGGAAGCCTCCCGGGTCGGCCAGCAGGCCACCCAGGCCGGCGGTCAGATGGCCCATGCCGCCGCCGAACAGGGTGGGCAGGTGGCCGCAGAAGCGCGGCGACAGGCCCGGCAGCTGACCGGCGAGGCCGGTGGGCAGTTGCGTGAGCAGGCGCAGAACCAGCAGCGGCGGGCCGCCGAGGGACTTCGCGACCTGGGTCAGAACCTCGGTTCGATGGCCGAGCGGGACGGCGATTCCGGGCTGGCCGGTCAGGCGGTACGCAAGGCGGCCGACGCCGCCCAGCAGGCCGCCGGGTGGCTCGACGAGCGCGAGCCCGGTGAGGTGCTCGACGAGGTACGCACGTACGCGCGGCGTCACCCGGGGACGTTCCTCGCGGGCGCGGCGGTGGCCGGGCTGCTGGTCGGGCGGCTCACCCGTGGCCTGACCGGGCAGGCGTCCGGCAACGGTGGAGGTGGGAGCGCACCCGGCGGGCCGTCCCAGCCGCAGGGCACCCCGGCGGAGCCCGATCAGCCGTACATGGGCACGGCACGGGCGCAGAACGTCTCGCCCGCCAGCCGGCGTTCGTCCGACCTGCCCGGTGGGGTGGCCCCATGAGTGCCCCGGAGAAGGAACGGACCCAGGCCTCGGTCGGCGAGCTGCTGGGCGACGTGACCCGGGACATGTCCACCCTGGTGCGCAAGGAGGTCGAGCTGGCCAAGGCCGAACTCCGTGAGGAGGTCAGCTCGGCCGGCAAGGCTGGCGGCATGTTCGGCGCTGCCGGGTTGGCCGGGTTCCTGGCCGTGCTCTTCGTGTCGTACGCCCTCTGGTGGGGGCTGTCCAACACGATGGACCAGGGGTGGGCGGCGTTGATCGTCGCGGTGCTCTGGGCCGCCGTGGCCGGTGGTCTCTTCATCAACGCCCGGACCCAGTTGAAGCGGGCACGTGCGGTGCTGCCCCGGACGAAGCAGACCGCCCGGGAGCTGCCGGACGCCCTGCGGGGCCGGTGACGGAATCGGGAGGAACAGATCATGTCCAGTGATCCGGATCGGATCCGGCGGGAGATCGAGACCACCCGCACCGAGTTGAGCAATGACGTCGACGCGCTGACCGACAAGGTCAACCCGCGTCGGATCGCCGGTGACCGTGCCGGGCAGGCCCGGGACGCGTTCACCAGAGCGAAGGAGAAGATGATGGGCAGCTCGAGTCACATGGGGCAGGAGGCCAGCCAGCGGATGTCGCACATGGCCGGCTCGGTGCGGGACGAGACCCGTTCGCTCGGGCAGCAGTCCCGCGAACAGGCGCAGGGCAACCCGTTGGCCGCTGGCCTGGTCGCCTTCGGCGTCGGTCTGCTGGCTGCCTCGCTCATTCCGCCGAGCGGACGCGAGCGGCAATTCGCCGGACGAGCCCGGGACATGGTGAGTGAGCACTCCGGTCAGCTACGCGAGCAGGCGAGCCAGATGGGCCACCAGATGCAGGACAACCTGCGTGAGCCCGCACAGCAGGCGGCACAGTCGGTGCGGTCAAGTGCCCAGCACGGGATGTCCGCGGTGGGCGACCAGGGCCGCTCGGCTGCCGGTCAGGTGCAGGGAGAGGCGCATGCGGCCGCCGACGACCTTCGGCAGCGCTGACCCGATGGGCGCGTCGGGGCCGGTGCCGGTGATGCGGGTACGCTCCGCGTCCGCACCGGCCCCGGGCCGGCCGGTGAACGAGGACCTGGTCTTCCAGCTCGGTCCGTTGGTCGGTGTCCTGGATGGCGCGACAGTGCCGGAGGGCTTCGACACCGGCTGCGTGCACGGGCCGGAGTGGTACGTCCGACACCTGGCCGCCCGCCTCGGCGTCGCCGAGGCGGCACGCCCGGCGGCACGGCTGACCAGCAACCTGGCGGCGGCCATCCTCGCCGTGCGTGCCGACCACGGCGGGCAGTGCGACCTCGACCATCCCGGCACCCCGTCCAGCACCGTCTGCCTCCTGCGGGACTGCGGTGACCAGGTCGACTACCTGGTGCTCTGCGACAGCCCACTGATCCTGGACGCCGGCGGTCAGGTGAGCGTGGTCACCGACAACCGGCTGGACACGGCGATGGCCGAGCTGCGGGAGACGGTGGCCGCCGTGCCGGGCGGCGCGGCGGATCGCGTCACCCGGTTTCGGCATGCCGTGAGCGTCCAGCGGGAGCGGATGAACCGCACCCACGGGTACTGGGTCGCGGCCGCCGACCCGGACGCGGCCTTCCACGCGGTGACCGGGACGATGCCCCGGCACGGTCCGACGGCGATTCGCCGGGCGGCACTGCTCAGTGACGGCGCGTCAAGCGCGGTGGAGCAGTTCGACCTCACCGACTGGGCCGGCCTGCTCGACCTGTTGAGCGCCGACGGGCCGGGCGCGTTGCTCGACCGGGTCCGGGCCGCCGAGCGCGACCACCCCGACCGGCTGCGCCGGCACAAGCCCACCGACGACGCGTCTGTGGTGTTCTGCGAGTTCGCGCCGACGGTTTGAGCCTCTTACACCCGGTCGGATGACAACAGAGCGTGATGCGGAACACCCCGCCCGCCCGACCGGCCGGTACCGCTGTCCGGACCGCCAGTGGATGTCCAATGGGGTGGACTTCGGCCGATGAGAGCGGCAGACTGCGGCACGTGGCGGGTGCGGTCCGGCTGGAGCCGGTGGACGAGCAGAACCTGGAGCCGTTGCTCTCCGTAGCGGCTGCCGAGGCGGAGCCCAGCGACGTGATGCCTCCGGTCGAGGCCCCCGCCGGCTGGTCGCTCGCCCGTCGAGAGGCGTTCCGGGAGTTCCATCGGGCCAGCTTCGGCGGGCTGGACGGCCCCACCCGAACGCAGATGTACGCGATCCTCGTCGGCGGCGAGGTGCTGGGTATGGTCCGGATGACGCGCTGTGACGAGCCCGGCACGGTGGAAGCCGGCATGTGGCTCGGTCTGTCGGCACGGGGGCAGGGGATCGGCGCGGCAGCCCTGCGGGAGTTGCTGAACGCCGCCGCTCGGGCGGGCATGCGGGCGGTCGTCGCGGAGACGACCCGGGACAACATCGGCGCGGTCGCGGTCCTTGAAAAATGCGGTGCGAAACTGCGCGAGGACGGCGGAAAGGTGTGGGCCGAAATCTGCCTCGATTCCACACCGCCGGCCCTCTGAGAGGCCCATTACGCTTTCGCCTCCTGTGGCGTCATCCCTGCTCATGAGCCTCGGGAAGTCCGGTCTGCGCCGTTGCGCGCCGCCTATCCGAATGCCTTCTCCGGCGTCGACAAAAATTGTCGTAACGGTTTCGGATTAGTGCCGCCGGGTACTGCCCGCCGGGTCCGCAGATACGGGACGTCTGATCGAGGGCATGGTTGGCGCTGTTTCCCCGGTAGCCCTGCTCCGGCCCGCACCGGGCAGACGTCCGGCCCGACCGGGGAGCGTAGGGAGACCTGATGAAGACCGGAACACGAATCGGACTGGCGGTGGGCTTCGGCTACCTGCTGGGCCGCCGCCGCAAGCTGCGTACGGCGCTCACCCTGGCCGCGGCGGTCGCCGCCGGTCGGGCGAGTCGGGACCCGGGCGGTCTGCTGAAGCGGGGCACCGACGTGCTGCACTCGTCCCCCCAACTGGGCAACCTGGGCCGGCTCGGAGTGCCGCTGGTAAACGCCGGTCGGGCAGCCGCGACCGCCGCGGCCGGCAGTGGTGTCGACGCGCTCACCGGGCGGCTGCGCGGCTCGGCTGACGCCCTGCGTCGCCGCTCCGGTGCGCAGAGCGGCACCGACAGCCGGAGCGCCGACAGCCGGAGCGCCGACGACAGCGGCGCCGACGACAACGGGGCGACGAGCGACCGCGACGACTCGACAGCCGCACAGCGGCGGGGGCGGTGACCATGGCGGCGCAGAACAGCCCGGCGGGACTCGGCGACAAGCTGCGTGGTCAGTTGACCGACGAGGTGCGAAACCTTGCCGGTGCGATCGGCGAACGCGCGGTGAGTGTGGTGACCGAACGGATCACCGGTGCGACCGGTCGGCTCAGCGAGTACGCGCGCCAGGGCGGTGGGCCCGGTCTGATCGCTGCCGCCACGGGTGCGCAGAAGTTGGCCGAGGGCGGCTCACCGGTGAAGGCGATGGTGCATGCCGGTGTGGCCGGCGGTAAGGAGAAGCTGATGTCCGCTCTCGGTCGTGCGGGCGGAAAGGGCGGAAAAGGCGGTGGGAAGAAGAAGGTCACCAACATCGTCGAGACGATCGAGGTCGGTGTGCCGGTACGGGCCGCGTACAACCAGTGGACGCAGTTCGGCGACTTCCCGAGCTTCATGAAGAAGGTCGAGCAGGCCGAGAACGACGAGGCCGAGAAGATGACCTGGAAGGCGCAGGTCTTCTGGTCGCACCGGACGTGGGAGTCGACAATCGTCCGGCAGGTGCCGGACAAGCTCATCCACTGGCGGTCCAAGGGCGAGAAGGGCTCGGTCGACGGCACCGTCAGCTTCCACGAGATCACCCCGGACCTGACCCGCATCCTCGTGGTGCTGGAGTACCACCCGCAGGGCCTCTTCGAACACACCGGCAACCTGTGGCGTGCGCAGGGCCGGCGGGTGCGGCTGGAGCTGAAGCACTTCGTCCGGCACGTGATGACCGAGGTGGCGCTCGACCCGGACCAGGTCGAGGGCTGGCGCGGCGAGATCCGCGACTCCCAGGTCGTCAAGGACCACGAGACAGGCCTGCGCGAGGAGCAGGAGCAGCAGCAGCGCGGACGGGCTCCGGAGGAACCGGCCGAGGAGGAGGAGCCGCGCCGCCGGCCCGGCGGGCGACTGCGCCAACGGCCACCCCGGCGGCCGGCCGAGCCGGAGTACGACGAGGAGTACGAGGCCTACGAGGACGGCTACGACGAGGGGTACGCCGACGAGCCCGACGAGGAGCCTCCGCCACCACCACGCCGTCGGGTACCGGAGCGGGCCCGGCGCGCCGAGCCCCGCGAGCAGCCACAGCGGCCCCGGCCGCCGGTCCGACGTGGACCGGAACCCCCGCGCCGACCCGTGGTGCGCCGCCGCCGGGAGGAAGAAGAGTGACGTTGGTGCCCGGCGATGACGCCGTCGGCGGCGCCCTGGAACGGGTGGGCTCCGCCGGCGGGCTCGCCGACGTGGTGGAGACGGTGCTCGACAAGGGTGTCGTGATCGACGCGCAGGTGACGATCGGGGTCGTCGGTATCCCCCTGGTGGAGATCAACGCTCGGGTGGTGGTGGCGAGCATCGAGACCTATCTGCGGTTTGCCGAGGCGGTCGACCGGTTGGACATCGCCCCGGACGAGGGCGAAGGGCTTTCCGGCCTTCTCGGTGGCGTCACCGGCGCGGTTCGGGACGTCACCGGTTCGGTCGGTGATGCCGCCGGCACCGTACGCGACCTCGGGAGGAGCTGAGATGGCGGACGAGACGGGACTGTTCGTCTACGGCGTGGTGCCGGCCGATGTGGAGGCCACGCCCGACGCCGCCGGGGTCGGTGAGGCACCCGGCGAGGTGACGGTGATCCGGCATGGGGACATCGCAGCCCTGGTGAGCGCGGTTCCGCTTGACGCGCCGCTCGGCCGCCCGGCGGACCTGCGGGCCTACCAGGACCTGCTGGACGGGACGGCGGTGGTGGCGCCGGTGCTGCCGGTGCGGTTCGGCACCGTGGTCACCGGCCCGGACGCGGTCCTCGACCTGCTCCGACCGCACCACGACCGGTTCGCCGCCGCGCTTGCCGAGTTCGAGGGCCGGGTGCAGTACGTCGTGCACGGGCGCTTCGAGGAGCGGACGCTGCTACGCGGCATTCTCGACGAGAACCCGACGGCCGCCGGGCTCGCCGAGCAGGTGCGTGGCCGGGCCGAGGCGGCAAGCCGTGAGCCGCGGATCCGACTCGGGGAGTTGATCAGTCAGGCTGTGGAGCTGCGCCGTGAGGCGGAGAACAGGCGGTTGCTCGACGTCACGGCCGAGCACGTCGTCTCCACCCAACTGCGTCCGCCCAGCCACGAGATGGACGCCGCCCACGTGGCCCTGCTCGTGGACACCGACCGCGAGGCCGTCCTGGTGGACGCGCTTGAGGAGTACGCGCAGCACCGCCGGGGCCTGTTGCGGTTGCGGTTGCTCGGGCCGTTCGCCCCGTACGACTTCGTCGGCGCGCACCAGCTGGCGGGCTGACCGGTGGACCTGCTCTGGGCGCTGCTGACCCTGCCGTACGCGCCGGTGCGTGGGCTGACCGCGGTGGTCGGGGTGGTCGCCCGCGAAGCCGAGTCGCGGCAGCGGAATCCGGTGAACGTTCGGCGCGAGCTGGAGGAGTTGGACGCCGCGGTGGCAGCGGGCGAACTCAGCGCCGAGGAACGCGACCGGGCCGAGCAGCGGGTGCTGGACCGGCTGACCGGAGGCGCGGGACGCGCTGGTGAGCGAGCACGTCCGCCGCGGCGCGGCCCGGTGCGCGAGAGAGGAGTGCGCCATGACCGACGACGACGTCCGGGCCCGGCGGCGTGATCCCACCGCCGAGGGTTACCCCGGCGACGAGTACGTGGAGCCGGTGTCGGCGGTCGAGGCGGCCCGCGCCGGGCTGCGGCAACTGATCGAGCTGACCGGCCGCGAGCCGTCCGTCACCACGTCGTTGGAGGCCACCGAGGACGGCTGGCTGGTCGGGGTGGAGGTCGTGGAGACCCGCCGGATCCCCGACTCCACAGACCTGCTCGGTCTCTACGAGGTCGAGCTGGACATCGAGGGCAACCTGCTCGGCTATCGGCGAGTGCGGCGCTACCAGCGTGGGAAGAGTGAGGTGGGCTGAGATGACCGCTGCGCAGCCGTCGGTGGTGCAGAACTCCGGCCAGGTCCTGCCCGCCGGCCACGAGCCGGCCAATCTGGGCGACATCCTGGAACGGGTGCTCGACCGGGGCATCGTCATCGCCGGCGACATCCGGGTCAGCCTGCTCGACATCGAACTGCTGACGCTGAAGCTGCGGCTGGTCATCGCGTCTGTCGACACGGCACGCCAGATCGGCATCGACTGGTGGGAGCACGACCCGTGGCTCAGCTCGCGCGCTCGTTTTCCGGTCGAGCCGGGGCCGCGTGACCCGCAGGAGGTCGACGCGGAGCGGCGGCCCCGGGTGGCGGGTCGGGCGCGACGGGATGTCGAGCTGGAGGAGTGGGATGGCTGAGGTGCCCGTCGGAGCCTGGCTGCACGCTGTGGTCCGGGACGCCGATCCGGCGACGCTGGCGGCGATCCGCGGGATGGACGGCGGACCGGTCCGTGCGGTGTCCGCCGCCGGACTCGTCGCCGTGGTCAGTTCCGCCTCGCTTGACGAGTACGGCGAGGAGCCCCTTCGCCGCAACCTGGAGGACCTGGCCTGGCTGGAGCGGGCGGCCCGAGCGCACCACGCGGTGGTCGAGGCGCTGGCGCGTCGGGGGCCGGTGGTGCCGGCCCGGCTCGCCACCGTGCACAGCGACGACGAGCGGGTGGCCCAATCCCTCGACGCCCGCCGGGACGAACTCGTCCACACGCTCGACCGGTTGACCGGACGTGGTGAGTGGGGCGTCAAGGCCTACCTGGCGCCGGGGGAGGTCACCGTGGGCACGGGGACGACGGGCGCGGGTGGGGTGGGGACGGCGTACCTGCGGCGCCGACGTGCGCAGTTGACCGCCCGGGAGGAACGCCAGCAGGTGGCGAGCGCCGCGGCGGACGCGGTGCACGTCGCGCTCTGCGAGGTGGCGGTGGCGGGCCGGCGGCACGCCCCGCAGGACCGGCGGCTTTCCGGGGCGTCCGCCCCGATGGTGCTCAACGGGGCGTACCTGGTCGACGTCGCGACCCTGCCCAGCTTCACCGACATGGTCGGCTCGTTGAACGGCCGGCACCCGGGGCTTCACCTGGAGCTGACCGGGCCGTGGCCGGCGTACTCCTTCGTCGTGGAAGGGCCGGAACCCGCGCTCACCGGACGGGAGCCGGGGTGACCACCGCGCTCGCGCCGAACAGCGCCGACGACCCGCTGGCGTATCGGCCGGTGGCCCTCGTCGACCTGCTCGACCGGGTCCTCGCCACCGGCGTGGTGATCAGTGGTGACATCACCCTGGCGATCGCCGACGTGGACCTGGTCCGGATCTCGCTGCGCGCGCTTGTCGTGTCGGTCGGCTCGCTGGGGCAGACGGAGGACGCCTGATGACCGGGCGGGACGAGGCCACGGAACTGGCCGCCGCGTTGGGTTCGGAGTCGTGGCAGCAGCCCCGGGTGACCCCGCTGGACCACCGGATCTCAGTGGACCGGGAATCGGTCGAGCGGGGGTTGGCGAGCCTGGTGCTCACCGTCGTCGAGCTGCTGCGGCAGCTCATGGAGCGGCAGGCCCTGCGCCGGGTGGACCTCGGCGACCTCACCGAGGAGCAGGTCGAGCGGATCGGGGTGACGTTGATGGCCCTGGAGGAGCAGATGGTCGGGCTGCGCGAACACTTCGGGCTGGCTCCGGAGGACCTGAACGTGGACCTCGGACCGCTCGGCCCGCTCCTGCGTACGGACTGACCCCGGGCCGGTCGGCGGCAACCCAGGAGGGCCACCGCCGACCGGCTGGATCAGGCCGGCACCCGGACGATGTCGTAGTCGGTGGTCGGTGTCGACTCCACGTCGAACCGACCGTTCACCACGTACAGCGCCGAGCCGAGCAGGTCACCGGTGGCCGGCGACCGTAGCTGCGGACCGGTGATCTCCCGCTGCACCGTCCCGGCGGTGTGGTCGGCGTTGAGTCGGACCACCGCGACGACGTTTGTCAGGTTCCGGATCACGTACAGGGTGCGACCGTGCAGCACCAGCCCGTCGGCCCGGTCCACCGAGTAACCGCCGAGGTCGAAGAGGCGGCTGCCGCCGGTGCGCGGGTCGACGCGGACGAGTTGGCCGGTGAGCATCTGCGCGACAAGCAGATCGCCGTCCGGAAGCGCCACGATCCCGTTGTTGAACGCGTCAGGCGTCGCGCCCGGCCCGGTGAGCGGCAGCACCCGGACGGCGGCCGGGGCGGGCAGGCGGCCACCCGGGCCCAGCGGCACCACGTACAGCTCCGGTCGGGTGGAGTCGGTGAAGTAGACCGCCCGCTCGGTGATCACCAGGTCGTTGACCAGGGTGTTGGGGTCGGTGGTGAACGGGTAGTGGGCCAGCCGGGCGCCGCTGTTCGCGTCGTACACGCTGGCCCCGCCGCCGGTGAAGTCGGCGGTCCAGAGCCGGCCCTGCGGGTCGAGCTTGAGGCCCGCCTTGGCGGCGCCGGGTGTGCCCGGGATCAGCACCGAGCCGCGTCCGGTGCGTAAGTCACCCCGCCACACCGCGCCGTCCAGGACGGACCCGACGTACACAGTGGTGCCCCGACCGATCGTCAACCCTTCCGGGGTGAAACCGTCGGGCAGGGCGATCCGGGCCGGGAACGGCTTCGTCGGATGAGCGGTCGCCGACGCGCCGACAGTGGTCAGGGTCGCCGCCGCGACCAGGGGCACGAGGAGAAGGGACAGCAGCTTGCGCAAGGAATACCGCCTGACGTCCAGGTGGAGGACTCCACAGAGGAATGTGACGCCCTAATAACACTCCGGAGCCGCCAAAAGGTTGGGTACGGTGCTCAGTCCCGCCGGGCGGCGTACGCGGCCAGCGCGGCGACCTGGGCCGGGTCCAGCGACGGGCGCACCCGTGCCCGTGCCGTCGCCACGTGCCCGGCGGTGACGGTGGCGGCGGCGAGTGACTCCCGCATCGCGGCAAGCGCCGCCTCCCGGACCAGCGCCGCGCAGTCCGCCGCGGAGAAGCCGGTCAGCTCGTCGCCGAGGGCGGCCAGGTCGACGTCCGGTGCCAGCGGCACCTGCCGGGACGCGGCTCGCAGGATCTCCGCGCGGGCCGGCCCGTCCGGCGGCGGCACGTAGACCAGCCGCTCCAACCGGCCCGGCCGCAGCAGCGCCGGGTCGACCAGGTCGGGCCGGTTGGTCGCACCGACCACCACCACGTTGCGCAGTGTCTCCACCCCGTCGAGTTCGGTGAGCAGCGCGGCGACCACCCGGTCCGTGGTGCCCCCGTCGGTGGCCTGGCCGCGTACCGGGGCCAGGGCGTCCACCTCGTCCAGGAAGATCAGGGTGGGGGCCGCCTCGCGGGCCCGACGGAACAGTTCGCGGACGGCGCGTTCGCTCTCGCCGACCCACTTGGAGAGCAGTTCCGCGCCCTTCACCGACAGCACATTGGCCCGCCCCGACCCGGCGAGCGCGGTGACCAGGTAGGTCTTACCGCAGCCCGGTGGCCCGTAGAGCAGCACACCGCGGGGTGGCTGCACCCCGAGCCGGGCGAAGGTGTCCGGGTAGGTCAACGGCCACAGCACCGACTCGGTGAGCGTCTGCTTGACCTCGCCCAGGCCACCCACGTCGTCGAGGGTCACCGAGGCGAGATCCAGGGTCGAGGCCGCCATCGTGGTCGGCCGGACCACCTCCCGGGCGGCGGTGAAGTCCGCCATCGACACCGTCGGTGTCTCGGCGGACTTCTGCCGCAGCGCCGCGCGTACCCCGGCCTCCCGGACCAGCGCGGCCAGGTCCGCCGCGACGAACCCGGGGGTACGCGCGGCCACCTCGTCCAACCGGACGTCGTCGGCCAGCGGCACCTGCCGGGTCAGCACGGTGAGCTGTTCGCGGCGCAACGCCTGGTCGGGAAGCGGAATGCTGATCCGCAGCGACAGCAGGTCGGGTGCGCGCAGCGCCGGATCGACCGCCTCCGGTCGGCCGGTGGCGCAGACCACCGCGACACCGGCCCGGACGCACTCGGCGAGCACCTGGCGGAACACCGTCGCCACCGGTCCGGGGCTCTCCGCCGGTGCCAGCGCCTCGACGTCGCTGACCAGCAGCACCGCCGGCCCGCCGGCTCGGGCCGCCGTCGCCGCGGCGCGCAACCGGTCGGCGGCGGCCTGGTTTGTCGACGCGGCCACCTCGGGTGCCCACAGCGGATGTACACGGGCACCGACCCGGGCGGCAACGGCCCGGACCAGCGCCGACTTCCCGGAGCCGGCCGGGCCGACGAGCAACACCCCGAGCGAGATGGTGGTGCCGAGCCGGCCCAGCACCTCCCGGTGGTGGAAGCCGAGGTCGAACAGTTCGGTCAGCTCCTCGGCCTGGGTGCGCAGGCCGGGCAGCTCGTCCACGTCCGGTGTGTCGGCGGGCTGGTCCACCGCCGGGGCCGCGTCGTCCGTCCGGGTCGGCCGCGTCCGGCCGGCGTCGACCGGGGCGGGCCCGCCGTGGGTGGTCGGGCCGTGCTCCCACCCGATCACGGTGTCCATGGTGACGAGCGCGCCGACGGCCGGCTCGACCGAGCGCACGGTGAGCAGAGTGCTCGTCCAGGCGAAACCGACGGTGTTGGCGAGGCTGCGCCGGGCCGCCTCGACCAGGCTGCGCACCGAGGCGTCCGGCAGCACGTCCTGTGGCAGCAGCGACACGTCGTCACCGCCGGTGAGCACCTTGCCCAGCAGGGCCAGCCGGAGCATCTCCGGGCTCACCGCCGCGACCACCCCCACCGGCCCGGCCAGGACGACCCGAACCGCCGGCACCAGCGGCACCGGGCTGACCCGCACCTGGGCGCCGTCGCGCACGCCCAGGTTGCCCAGGGTCAGGTCGTCGGCGTACAGCAGGGCGCTGCTCGCGCCCGGCGCGGCGGTCGCCACGATCCCCGCCGTCTCCCGGCGGCCGGTAAGCCGGACCGGGTCGCCGGGCCGCAGCCCCAGCGCGGTCAGCGCCTCCGGATGCAGCCGCACAATGCCCCGTCGGGCGTCAAGTGCGGCCGGCCGGAGGCTCGCCGTCAGGGTCAGGTCGGGTTGCGCCACCGCCCGACCGTAGCCGCCGCCGGCCAGCCCCGCCGGTCAGCGCCGCGGATCCAACTCGTCCAGCAACGACGGGTCCCGCCTGATCAGCTCGGCCAGTCGGGCCGCCGGGTCCGGGGTCAAGCCGTCCGGGCCGGGCGCCCACTCGGGCACCGTGCGACCGGACAGCGGCCAGGCCGGCGGGGGTTCCACAGGCGCCGCCGGGGGCACCGGCCCGACCGTGACGTCCGGACCGGCCCAGGAGACCCGCATGGGGTACGTCCGCCCCTCGTGCTGCACCTGCACTGTCACCACCAGCCCGGGATGGCCGCCGACGACCTGACGGACCGCCTCGGCCACCTCCTCCACCGGACCCCACCCGGCCACGTCGCCCGGGGAGTCCGCCCCCGCGTGCCGGGGATCGTGCCGTCCCGACCCGGTGTCGCGGACGTCGTCCGGGCCCGGCCCGGGAAGGCCCGGCGGTGGCGTGCTGTCGTCACGGTCGTTGGTCCGCCGGCGCCGCGCCTCCTCGCGCCGGGCCAGTCGGGCCAGCGTCTCGTCCAGGTCGCCCCTCACCAGATCACCTCTTCCCGCACGGCCGGAGCCGGTCGGCTCAGGCTTGCCTGTCCCGGGTGGCACGTTCCAGCGCACGGTCCAGGACGACCAGCAGGGCGTCCCGCACCGAGAGTCGGTCCCGGGCGTCGAACTGCACCAGGGGCACCTGGTCACCGATGGCCAGTGCCCAGCGGATCTCGCTGAGTTCCAGGGCCAGCCGCCCGTCGAAGGCGTTGACCCCGACCACGAACGGCAGCCCGGCCCGTTCGAAGAAGTCGATCGCCGGGAAGCAGTCGTCCAGTCGGGCGCTGTCCACCACGACCAACGCGCCGAGCGCCCCGCGGGCGAGGTCGTCCCACATGAAGCCGAACCGGGCCTGCCCCGGCGTGCCGAACAGGTAGAGCTTCAGACTGCGGTCGATTGTCACGCAGCCGAAGTCCATCGCCACCGTCGTGGTGGTCTTTGTGGAACGGACACCCGGATCGTCCACGCCGATCCCGGCGCTTGTCATCTCGGCCTCGGTGGTCAGGGGAGCGATCTCGGAGATCGCGCCCACGGTGGTGGTCTTGCCCACCCCGAACCCGCCGGCCACCAGAATCTTGACGGGGATCGGCGGCGCCGCCGGCTTACCGACCGGCGGCGGCGACGTTCCCGCGCCGGACGGAGGCTGGTACGGCGGCGGCGGGCCGGCCCGTCCGACTGCCGGCCCGCCTCCCGGCACGGCGTAACGGGCGGCGGCGCTGTTTCCGGCGACCCCGCCGAGCGGGGCGACCGGCCATTCAGGAGATCGCACGGAGTCCATCAATCACTCGCAGGATGAGGTCGGGGTCGGCGGCGTCGTTGCTGTCTGTGACGTGCACGTCCAGGTGTCCGGCCGCCCGTAGGTCGCCGACCAGGACCCGCGTCACGCCGAGGTGCAACCGGGCGCGGGCCGAGATCTCGGCGACCGAGATCGGTTCCGCGCAGAGCGCGATGATCGCCTGGGATTCCGGTGCCAACAGGGCACCGGGCGAGACGGCCGACCACCCGCCGTCCGTACGGGCGGTCACCTGCGTCTCCAGCCCGATCGCCGGGTCGGCGCCCGCCACCCGTCCCGAGGTGAGCACGAACGGACGGGGACCGGCCGCCCGGCCGCCGCCCGGCTCCGGCTCCGGCAGCGGCGATGCCACCACGTCGTCGGCGTCGGTCGGGGGAGCCGTGCGCAGGTACGGGCGGATCCGGACCCCCGGTTCCGGGTCCGGGTCCTCACCGGCGACGTCGGAGGTCACTGCTGAACGGCGTTCTTCAACTCGACGATCAGCCGCGGGGTCAGGGCGCCACCGGCCCGCCCGGCGAAGAGCGTCATCTCGTACGCGACAGTGCCCAGGTTGGCCGACCGGTCGGCGACCACCCCGAGCACCGAACCGCTGCTGATCGCGCTGATCAGCAGGTAGCCGTCGGCCATGTCGACGATCACCCGGTTCAGACCACCCAGCGCGTACCAACTGGCCGCCCCACCGGCGAGACTTGTCATCCCGGAGACCACCGCGGCCAACCGCTCCGCGTTGGACCGGTCCTTGATCGCCGACATGGCCATCAGCAGGCCGTCCGACGAGACCGCGATCGCCTCCAGGACCCCGGCCGTGCCGGAGGTGAAGGAGTCGAGCAACCAGTTGAACGTACGGGCCTCCGGGCTGAGGTCCCCGCTGGCGCCGGACGGGCTCTGGTCGACGTTGTCGTGCAGGAAGGGACTGGTCACCGTGATGATCCTTCTTCGTTCCGGCGGTCTGGGCCGACTTCGCGGAGAGCGCGGGCGACGCCCTCCTCGAACTCGCTTATGCGCTTGCGGACCTCGGCCGGGTCACCGAGGTGGGTACTGGGTGGCTGACAGGCCGGGACGACAGTGAGGTTCGCCCCCGGCACCCGTCGGCTCAGTCGGGGCCGACCCGGGGTGGCGTCGGACGGGCCAGCGCCACCAGCCACCGTAGGGCCGACGCCTCCCGGTGTGCTCGGCAGGTCGACGGTGTTCAGTTCGGCCCGACGTACACCGGCCTGGAACGCCTCGACCAGCGCTCGGGCCGCGGCGGGGTCCGCGCCGGTGGCGTCCACCGGCCGGGTCGGGGTGGCGGCGGCGTGCAGGCTGGCCCCGGGCACCCGCTGCCGGATCCGCGGCGCGCTCGGTGGGCTCGACGGTTCGGGCTCCGGCTCCTGCGGGGTGCTGACGGGCTCCTGCGGCTGGCCGGGGCCGAACGCGTTCCAGGACGGGCTGGCCTCCAGGCTGCGGGTGGCTCGGCTGAGCAGGTCCGAGTCGAAGTGGGCTGGCTCGGGGACGGCCGCCGTGATGGACCGCGCGGCGCGCTCGGAAGCGGCCGCCGTACGCCGGTCCCGCTCCGGCACCGCGGCCCGGGCGACGGTGCTCCCGGCCGGGTCGGCGCGGCGCAGCACAAGTGACGTGGACGGGATCTCCAGGTGTGCCGTCACCCCACCGCCGGCGGTGGCGGCTAGGCCCACCTCCCAGCCGTGCCGGCGGGCCAACCGGCCCACCACGAAGAGACCGAGCACCTCGGTCGGTGCCAGGTCGAGCCGTTCCCGGCGGGTGAACCGGCCGTTCTCCTCGGCCAGCCGTTGTTCGCCCATGCCGATGCCGTGGTCCACGACGGTGATCCGCGCGCCGAGGCCGGACGTGTCGGCGGCCACCAGCACCCGGGTGTGCGGCGGGGAGAAGGCGGTGGCGTTCTCCATGAGTTCGGCAAGCGCCAGGATGAGGTCGCCGACCACCGCCGGCGCAGCCGAGATGCCCGCCGGCACCCGCACCTCCACCCGGGTGTAGTCCTCGATCTCGCCGAGCGCCAAGCGGACCACGTCGGCGAGTGGCACCGGCGCGGTGTGGGCGTCGGCGCCGGCCGATCCGGAGAGCACCACGAGGCTGCCGGCGTTGCGCCGCAACCGGCTGGAGATGTGGTCGAGCCGGTACAGGTGCTCCAGCCGTCCCGGGTCGGCCTCCTGCTGCTCCAGCCGGTCGATGAGCGCGATCTGCCGGCCCACCAGGTTCTGGGTGCGCCGCCCGACGTGGCCGAACATCTGCGCCACGTTGCGTCGGCCGGCGACCTGTCGCTCGACCAGCCGCGCGGCGGTGTTCTGCACCCGGTCGAAGGCCCGCGCCAGGTCGCCGATCTCGTCGTTGGCCCGGATGTCCACCGGTTCCAGCCGGACCGGCTGGGGGCTCTCCCCCTCGTCGTCGGTGACCCGCACCAGCTCCGCCTCGGCGACCCGGGCGACCCGGTCGGCCGAGCGGGTGAGCCGGGTCAGCGGTCGGGCAACCGTCCGCGCCACCACCACGCTGAGCAGCACCACCAGCGTCAGGATCAACACCGCCACGGCACCGACCAGGTACGCGGCCGTCAGCGCGCGCCGCTGCTCGGCGGTCACCTCGGTGAGCACGTCGGCGACCAGCTTCTTCTCGACGAACTGACCGAGCCGGATCATCGTGCGGACGGCTGGGAAGAGCGCCTCGATCGACACGTCGCGGACCGCGGCCGCCGGATCGCGGGCGCTTCTGACCAGGAAGTTGGGGCGGGTACGCGCTTCCACGGCGGCGTCGTTGAGCTGGGCCACCTTGAGCTGTTCGGGCGTGATCAGGCCGCGGTAGCGCGAGTTGTCGACCATGACCGCGGCGATGCACGCCACGTACGCGGCGGTGGTGTCCGAGGTGCCGACCGCCTTGACCAGCAGGCTCAGGGTGGCGCAGGCCGCCAGGCCCTCGTCGGCGCGGAGCAGCCCGTCGAGGGCGAGCACCTGCCGGCCCGCCAACGTGTCGGTGTCCACCCCGACCATCAGCCGCAGTGACTCGATGATCCCCTTGTCGACCGGGTCGAACGCGTCCATCACCTGACCCGGGTTGGCGGTCCTGGCCAGGACGGCCGTGCGCAGGTCGATGAGGCTGGTCACGCCGTCGAGGGCGCCGTCGACCTGGTCGGTCAGCGCGTCACTCCGCGCCGCCCGCAGGTCGGCCACCCGGTCGTCGACGTCCGCGGACTTGCGGACCACCTCGCTGCGCTCGACCTGGCCGAGCAGGAAACCGATTGAGAGGATGCGTTCCTGTTGGAGGTCCTGGACCAGGCTGCCGACCCGGCTGGCGAGCCGTACGCGCTCGGCGGTGTCGCTGGCCCGCTGCGCCGCGGCCACCCGGTCGAGCATCACGGGCACGGCCAGGCCGACCATGCTGAGCAGTGGGATCACCACGAGCAGCGCGAGCTTGCCGCGGATCCGGAGCCTACCGAGCAGCATCGAAGGCCCCCCACTGCGCGGGCTCCGGATCGCGGGCCGCGCCGGCCGGTTGCAGCCCGCGCGGGTCGCTCGGCACCGGTTGCCACGAGTCCGCCGGTGACGGGGCGTCGGCGCTCTCCGCGTGGGTCGCGGCCATGGCCGCCCGGCGACGGGCCCGGCCACGGGCGGCGAGCAGCAGTGCGGCGAGCCAGCTCAGCAGCAGCGCGGCGAGCACCCCGGCCGCGCTGATCAGCCAGCGGTCCCGGTCGAACTCGTCGATGCGCTCGACGAGCAGGGCGTCGAGTTCGGCGAGGATGACCGGCTGAAGTTGGCGGGCCGCGCGGTGCGTGTTGAGCCCGGCGGCGCTCAACTGGCCGGGGTCCACCACGCTCGTGCCCTTGGCCGGGGTGGAGTAGGCGGCCAGTGCCTCAACCGAGCGTTGGTAGGTGTCCAGTGGGGTCAGCACGTTGGCACCGAGATCGGTGCTCTCCGAGCCGTCCACGGCGGAGCGCAGGTTGTCGACGAGGTCACCGGCGGGTGCCAGGGCGGCCACCCGCAGACCGGTCAGCTCCATCAGGCCGCGTGGTTGCTCGGCGGCTGGCCGGCGGGCGACGAGCGTGCCCAGGTCGGCGAGCCGGCCGGCGGCCACCACCGCCTCGGGTAGTTCCTGGCCGGCGCTGTCCTGGAGGAAGAAGGAGTCGGAGACGGGATCGCGTACCAGCCCGGAGCTCTCCCGGACCTTGCGGTGCAGCGCCAGCAGCAGGTCCGAGACCTCGCCGTACGCCGTGTAGGCGGACTCCGGGTCGGCGGGGCTGCGGCCGCGCAGTGCCTCCAGCTTGGCGCGTACCCCGGCCCAGCGTTCCTGGCTGAGCAGCTCGGCGCCGATGCGGGCGTCCACGGCCGCGGCCTCCTCGACCGCCCGGTTCAGCGCGTCGCCGGACACGGGTCGGTTGCTGACCGCGGCGGACTGGGCCTCCACGAGGGCGTCGGTGACCGAGCCCAGGGCGGTGAGGTACTGCACGCCGAGTCGTTCCCGGACGGCCAGGTCCCGGTCGTCGGTGGTCTGCCGCCAGGCGGACGTGACGAGCAGACCCACAGGTGCCAGTAGTGCCCCGATGAGCAGCAACGGCAGCAGTCGGCCCAGGGTGGACGGACGTCGACGGGCCCGCGGCGCGGGGACTGTCATGGTTGTGTCTCCTCCGGCGTGGGGCGCGGATCGGCGCGGCGTCGGGTGACCCGACAAGTCCCGTGCACCGGACCGGAAAACTAACCGACCCCCCTGCTGGTCAGGCGTAGGTGGACGAGTCAGGTTCGCGTCAGTTCGAGCAATGTCACCATTCGCCCGCGTTCCCGACACGCTCTGTTTCATCAGTGGGTGTGACATGGAGGGATCCAGACGGATATCCGTGAAAGATCGGAATTCACGGGATCCGAACTCAACTCACTGGGCCGCGTCGGACATGGCGCGCTCGCTGCCGTCCGCACACCGATCGGGGCAACCGGACAGACGTACGGCGGATCTCAGCCAGCGCTCAGGCTGCGAGCCGTAGCGTGTGCCGCATGACATCGCCGTCGCCGGCCGCGTGGTTCCGGCGTGCCCTGCCCACCCGCCGTCGCGCGATCGCCGCGGCGGCGGTCGTCGTGCTGTTGGCTGCCGCCGTGACCTGGGCGGTGTGGCCGCAGGGACCGGGCGTACGCACCGAGAGCGCGATGCTCACCGTCCGCTCCGGACCGTCCGGCGACCAGCCGGTCGACCTGGACACGACCTTCTACCTCCCGGACGACGCGTCGTCCGGGAGGAAGGTCCCGGCGGTGCTGCTGGCACACGGGTTCGGCGGTACGAAGGAGTCGGTGCGCTCCGACGCGGAGGAGTTCGCCGGGCGGGGCTACGCGGTGCTCACCTGGACGGCCCGGGGCTTCGGTCGCAGCGGCGGTGAGATCCACCTGGACAGTCCGGACCACGAGGTGCGCGACGCTCAGCGGCTGCTGGACTGGTTGGCCGCCCGGCCGGAGGTGCGCACCAACGCCCCCGGTGACCCGCAGGTCGGTGTGGTCGGCGGCTCGTACGGCGGCGGGCTGGCGCTGCTGCTGGCCGCCCAGGACAGCCGGGTCGACGCGATCGTTCCCATGATCACCTGGAACGACCTGTCCCGCGCCTTCCTGCCGGAGAGCACCGGCAAGCCGCCGACCGAGGGCGTGTTCAAGAAGGGCTGGGCGGGTCTGTTCTTCGGCGGCGGCGGCAACGTGGGTTCCGGGCCGGCCGGGCTCTCCGGTGCGACCGCCGCCCAGCCGCAGGGCGCGCCGGCGTCGGCCGGTCCGCCCAGCCCCGGGCCGGGCGCTGGCCCGGGCACCGGTCCCGGTGGCGCCCCGGCCGGTGCCGCCGACCCGTCGTGCGGCCGGTTCGCGGCCGACGTGTGCGCCGCGTACCTGCGGATCGCCACCACCGGCCGCGCCGACCAGGCCGCCGTGGACCTGCTGCGCCGGTCCAGCCCGGCCGGTGTGCTGGACCGGATCAAGGCGCCCACGCTGCTGGTGCAGGGCGAGGCGGACACGCTCTTCCCCCTCGGTGAGGCGGACGCGAACGCGCGCGGCATCGCCGCCGCCGGCACCCCGGTCCGGGTCGCCTGGTTCACCGGCGGGCACGACGGCGGCAGCGGACCCCGCTCGGACGAGGACCGGGTGAAGTTCCTGACCATCACGTGGCTCGACCACTACGTCAAGGGGGAGGGCGACGCGCCCGGCGACGACTTCACCTGGTCGCGGATCGCCGGCTTCGACGCGCTCGACAGGGGTCTGGTCGCCACCGGTTTCCGCCGCGCCGACTACCCGGGCCTGACCGGCAATGCCCACCGGGAGGTCACCGTCGCCGGCCCGGCCCAGCCGATCGCGAACCCGCCGAACGGCAACCCGGCCGCCATCTCCTCGATCCCGTTCGCCGGTGGGCTCACCTCCCTGCTGGACGGCGTGGCCGGTGACGTGCCCGGTCAACACGCCCGGTTCGAGTCGACTCCGCTCGCCGAGGCGGTGGACGTGGCGGGTGCGCCCACCGTCACCCTGCGGGCCGCCTCGCCGACCGGTACGGCGGTGCTCTTCGTCAAGCTCTACGACGTCGACAAGGACGGCGCGGCGACCCTGCCGAACGGGCTGGTCGCCCCGATCCGACTCACCGGTCTGCCGCAGCGCGTGCAGGACGCCAGCCCGGTCACCGTGACGCTGCCCGGGATCGTCCGCCGGGTGGAGGCGGGGCACCGGCTGCGCCTCGTCGTGGCCACCTCCGACCAGGCGTACACCACGCCCGCCGAGCCGACCGTCTACACCGTGTCGGCGGACGGCGCGGTCACCCTGCCCACTGTCGACGGCGAGCCGATCCCCACCGCCGCGACGCTCTGGCGCTGGGTGCTCGCCGGTCTGCTCGCCGCCATCGCGATCGGCCTCGTCGTGGTCGTCGCCGTGCTGCGCCGCCGGCATCGCCGCCAGGACCGGTCGGTGCATCCGGAGTACGCGGACACCCCGTTGGCGGTGCGCGCGCTGCGCAAGGAGTACGCGGACGGCTTCGTGGCGGTGTCGAACGTCGACTTCGAGGTGCACCCCGGTCAGGTGGTGGGTCTGCTCGGACCCAACGGCGCCGGTAAGACCACCACCCTGCGGGTGCTGATGGGGTTGACCCAGCCGACCGCCGGGGAGATCTACGTCTTCGGTCGCCGGCTGGTGCCCGGCTCACCGGTGCTGTCCCGGATCGGCGCGCTTGTCGAGGGCCCCGGCTTCCTGCCGCACCTGTCCGGGCTGGAGAACCTGAGGGCGTACTGGCGGGCCACCGGCCGGCCGTGGGAGGACGCACAGTTCGACGCGGCCCTGGAGATCGCCGGGCTGGGCGACTCCGTGCAGCGGAAGATCAAGAACTACAGCCACGGTATGCGCCAGCGCCTCGCCATCGCCCAGGCCATGCTCGGCCTGCCCGAGCTGCTGGTCTTGGACGAGCCGACCGACGGGCTCGACCCGCCGCAGATCGCCGAGATGCGCCGGGTGCTCCAGCGGTACGCCACGGATGGCCGGGCGGTGCTGGTCTCCAGTCACCTGTTGGCCGAGGTGGAGCAGACGTGCACCCACGCGGTGGTGGTGAACAAGGGCCGGATCGTGGCGTCCGGGCCGGTGGAGGAGATCGTGGGCGAGTCGCCGAGTGTGCTCTTCGACGTGACCGACCCGGTGGCCGCGCGGGCGGTGCTGGACCGGCTGCACGGGGTGCGGGTGCTGCCGGAGAGCGACGGCCAGTTGGTGGTCGACACGAACGGCACGGCACGCAGCGAGGTGGTGGCCGAGCTGGTGCGCGCCGGCATCGGGGTGGACCGGGTGGTGCCGCGGCGCCGCCTGGAAGACGCGTTCCTCGCCCTGGTGGGCGACAACTCTCGGGGAAGCGGTGACCGGTGATGGCTGTTGTCGACGCGGGCGAGGCCCGGGGCTACCGGCCGTCGGGCACCATGCCGTTCGCTGCGGAGTTCCGTCGGCAGGCGTCCCGGCGGCGGACCCAGTTGGCGCTCGGGTTCATGGTGCTGCTGCCGCTGATCATCCTGATCGCGTTCCAGTTCAACTCCGGTGGCGACGACGACAACGGCAACAACGAGTTCGCCAGTCTGGTCGACCTGGCCACCTCCGGCGGGCTCAACTTCACCCTCTTCTCGATCTTCGTGTCGGCGTCGTTCCTGCTCGTGGTGGTCGTCGCGCTGTTCTGCGGCGACACGGTGGCAAGCGAGGCGAGCTGGGGCAGTTTGCGTTACCTGCTGGCGATCCCGGTGCCCCGGGCCAGGTTGTTGGCGGTGAAGCTGGTGGTCGCACTCGCGTACTCGGGACTGGCTCTGGTCCTGTTGGCTGGCACCGCGCTGCTGGCCGGCACTCTGCGCTACGGCTGGTCGCCGCTGCGCAGCACCGTCGCCGCCGAGCTGGAACCCACCGAGGGGCTGCTCCGGTTGCTGGCCGTGCTCGGCTACCTGGCGGTCGTACTGCTGGTGGTGGCCGGGCTGGCGTTCCTGCTGTCGGTGACCACGGACGCCGCGCTCGGCGCGGTCGGCGGTGCGGTGCTGCTCTGGATCCTGTCCAGCATCCTGGACCAGATCACCGCCCTGGGCGCGCTGCGGGACTTCCTGCCCACCCATTTCAGCACCGCCTGGCTGGGGCTGCTCTCGACCCCGGTGCAGACCGACGACGTGGTACGCGGCTGCGTCTCCGCGATCGGTTACGCGACGTTGTTCTGGGGGCTGGCGTTCTGGCGCTTCACCCGCAAGGACATCACGTCGTAGCGGCGGGGCTCACAGCCGGCTGTCGGGTGGGCTCACCGACGACGGCACCGCGCTGGGCGTCGGCGGCGGGGCCGGCCGGGTCGGTGCCGGCGCCGGCGAGTCGGCCTTCTTCCAGGCGCTGACGCCGATCCGACCGGTGTTGCCCAGGTCGATCGGGCCGTCCGGGTCCACCTCTTCGCCCGGCTGCCCGGCGGCGGGTGCCACCGTCAGGTACTCGCCGTTGGTGGCCACCACTGTCGAATCGGTGACCAGGTTGCGCCAGAGCACCACGGCAGTGGCCCGTTCGTTCGGGGCGAGGGTGAGCTTCCGGGGCGGTTGGTCGAAGCCCGAAGTGATCTCCTTGCCGCCGTTGACCACGCGCAGCATGATCGGCTCGTGCTGCTCGTCGAACACGTGCAGCACCGGGTACCCGTTGAGCTGGTAGGGGCGGTCACCGCAGTTGACCAGCTCCAAGCCGAGGGCGCGTAGGCCCATTGCGGCGTCCCCGCCGGTGGAGCGGATCCGGACACCGGAGGCCGGGCACTCGACCGGCGGGTCGGTGCTCGTGGACCGGCTCGGCGGCGTCGGCGGCGGGCTCGGAGGGTCCCCGCCCTGGCCCCGATGATCGGCCGGTACACAGGCGCCGAGCGTGAGCGCTGACGCGAGCGCCACGAACGCCCTGCTGGCCCGACGTGGTGCTGCCCTGTTGCGGGAGATCATGTGGCGATCCTCGCGTACGTGGGCGGCTCACCGTCGCCCGGCCCTGCCCGGGGTCCCCTCTGCCGCCACGTCGGTGGGAGGACCTCTTCGGGTGCCTTTGGAGCTGAATCGTCTGCGTCATCACCCGGTACCGGCAGTCCTTGTCCCCACGGTCGGTCACCACCGGTCGTGAACGCCCCAGCGTGGTCGCGCAGGTCTCAACCGTGATGGTCGGGCCTTGCGAGTGCGCCTCCGTGGTCGGCGCAGGAGAGCTGGCCGAGCCCGAGCTGACCGCCCGAACCGGGCGGCTCGACCTGCGGTACCCACAGTATGGGAGCGTGCCCACGGCGGACGAAGCTGCCGGAATTTGGGAGTAGTCGCAGCTCAGAGGCGTGGAGGCGGCCTTGCGTCGCCGAGAACGCTCGACGCGGGGCCGCGGCCGCCGGTACATTCCGACCGGGGACTTTCCCACTGACAAGGAATTTATAAACTTCGATGGTTTCATGCCTCACATTGAAGGGATCAGATTCCTTCGATGGAGGTACCGATGAACGTTCCTCGGCTCGGCGGGCCGACCCTGTCCCTGTTCCGCATCGTGATCGGCCTGCTGTTCACGTTGCACGGCCTCACCTCGGTCTTCGGGTTGTTCGGCGGCAACCCGATGACCGGTGAGGCGATAGCGCTCGGCACCTGGCCGGGCTGGTGGGCCGCGCTGATCCAGCTGGTCTGCGGCACCCTGGTGCTGGCCGGGCTCTTCACCCGACCCGCCGCTCTTCTCGCATCCGGCTCGATGGCGTACGCCTACTTCGTCGTGCACCAACCGGATCATGTGCTGCCCCTGCGCAACGGTGGTGAGCTGTCGGCGCTCTTCTGCTGGTCGTTCCTGCTGGTCGCGGCCCTCGGCCCGGGTTCCTGGGCGCTCGACAACCTGCTCGCCCGTCGCCGCGACGTTCGGTCCGTTCCAGCGGTGCCGGTGGCCGAGCCCGGCTCGATGGTCGTTTGACCGCACCCGTACCGCGTCGCCGGGGCCTCGACGAGGTGGCTCCGGCGACGCGTCCGGTCGGGGGTCGCCCCCGGAGTGGTCTGTCTGCCCGGGGTGTAGCGGAACCCGGCTCTGCGCTGATGTCGTGAACGATTCAGCTCCATAGCGTGCGCGGGTGGCAGGTCTCACCCGCCCCGCGAGCGCCGGGGGGCGAAGGGCGAGAGCTGGGGGCGGCGAAGCGGGAGCGTCAGGCCGGCGTGCGCGTGCCGAGGACCGCGTCCAGCAGGCCCGGGTAGAGCTTGTCCAGCTCGTCGCGGCGGAGTCGGACCAGGCGGCTGGTGCCGGCGGCCCGGGTGCGGGTCAGGCCGGCCTCGCGCAGCACCTTGAGGTGGTGGCTGCGGGTCGCCTTGGAGACGCCGAAGTCGAAGCTGCCGCAGGTCGCCTCGCCGCCCTCGACAAGCGCCCGCACGATCTGTAGCCGCACGTCGTCGGCGAGTGCGGCAAGCACTGTGGTGACCGGTACGTCGGTCAGGTCGGGTTCGTGCGGCTCCATGTGACCAGTGTAACCCTTGTTCGACAACTATCGAACAACACCCTATGGTCGGTGTCGTTGGTTCGACGATACTCGAACATTGGAGTTGACCATGCGACCCCGTGCCGCCGCCTATCCTCTGCTCGCCGTGCTCGGCTGGGGCGTGATGTTCCCGGTCCTGGCCAGTGCCCTGACCCGGGTCGACCCACTCAACCTGACCACCGCCCGCTACCTGCTCGCCAGCGTCGTCCTGGTCGCCATCCTGCTGCTGCGCGAAGGTGCCGGCGCGCTGCGCCACGGCGGCCGGACGGGCGAGATCCTGCTGCTCGGCGTGGTCGGCTTCGCCGGCTTCAACGTGCTCACCAACCTCGCGCTCGAACACGCCGCCCCGCAGCAGATCGCCCTCTTCGTGGCCACCACCCCGCTGATCACCCAGTTGGTCCGCTGGGCCCGTGACGGCGTACGGCCGAAGCCGCTCCTGCTGGCCCTCTCCCTGGTGGCGCTCCTCGGAGTCGGCCTGGTGATCACCCGCGGGAGCCTGGCCGGGCTCGGCCAGTTCGGTCTCGGTGGGCTGATGATGATCGGCGCGGTGCTCGGCTGGGGCATCTACACGCACGGTGCCAGCCGGTTCGGCGACTGGTCGCCGCTGCGCTTCACGACCCTGACCGCGCTCGCCGGCACGGCGGCCATGCTGGCCGCGAGCATCGGCGCGGACGCCGTCGGCTGGCAGCACGCGCCGGCCGCCGCCGACCTCGCGGCGGTCACCCCACAACTGGCGTACGCCGTGGTCATCGGCGCGGTGGTCGCGGTCCTGGCCTGGAACACCGGTGTGCAGCGGCTCGGTGCCGCCAACGCCGCGCTGTTCATGAACCTGGTCCCGGTCACCACCTTCGCGGTGCAGATCGCCCGCGGCTACCGCCCGGAGCCGATCGAGCTGGCCGGGGCCGCCATCACCATCGGTGCGCTTGTCGCCGCGAACCTCGCCACCAGGGCGCGGACCCGGCCTTCGCCGTCGCCGCGGTCGACCGCGATCACCGACCAGGTCGCGGTGGTCGACCCCGTCGCGGTGAGCGCCCGCTGACCCCACCCGCCGTCGTCCCACGCCCCAGCGGCGGGGGAGATAGCGGCGGCGCATCCGTGGCACGATGAGCCGCCTGCCCCTGCCACCGATCGTGCGGTCGGCCATCCAGCGAGGGGCATCGTCGTGACGTCGATCGAGAGCAGCCGATGAGCCCCGTGCAGCGCGCCGTGGTCGTCCTGGTGTCCGTCATGACCGGGCTCGTCCTCGTGTGGGGTGCGATATGGCTGGTCGCCGGGGACGGGCGGCCCACCGGTGGCGCCATCGCGGTCGCCGGCTGGATTCTGGTGGCGGTGCTTGTCGCCTTCGGTGCCGTGACGATCTATCTCGGGAAGCGCCGCCGCCGGTAACTGGCTGAGTTGCTCGGCTCACAGCGTGGGATCCGCGGTAGAGGCGGCGGACATAGTTGCCTAGACTCGACTGCACAACTGCATACCTCATCCAGAGGGGCTGAGGGATACGGCCCGACGACGCCCCGGCAACCACCCCGCGCGCTCATCGCTGAGCGACCCGCGGGGCAGGTGCCAATTCCGTCCCCGCCGCACGGTGCGATGTGGGGAAAGATGAGAGGACTCTCGACATGACGTCGACGCTCGCCGCCTCCGGCATCGACACCTCCGCCAGCCCCGCCCGCGCACTGGTCTGTCGTGCCTGCTCGGCCCGTTACCCGCTCGTCGCCCAGCACGCCTGCTACGAGTGTTTCGGCCCGCTTGAGGTCGACTACGACACCGCCGCACTGGCCACCGTCACCCGCGAGCAGATCGAGGCCGGCCCGGAGAACATCTGGCGCTACGCCGCACTGCTCCCCGCCGGTCAGGACCCGGCCACCCGGGTCACCCTCGACCCGGGGCTGACCCCGCTGGTGGCGGCCCCGCGCCTCGCCGCCGAGCTGGGCATCACCGCACCGCTGTGGGTCAAGGACGACAGCGGCAACCCGACCCACTCGTTCAAGGACCGGGTCGTCTCGGTGGCGCTCACCGCCGCGAAGGCGCTCGGTTTCACCCGGTTCGCCTGCGCGTCGACGGGCAACCTGGCCAACTCGGTGGCCGCGCACGCCGCCCGTGCGGGGGTGCCGTCGGTGGTCTTCATCCCCAGCGACCTGGAGCAGGGCAAGGTCATCACCACCGCCGTCTACGGCGGCGAGCTGGTCGCCATCGACGGCTCCTACGACGACGTCAACCGGCTCTGCGGCGAGCTGGTGGAGACCGACGAATTCGAGGACACCGCGTTCGTCAACGTGAACGTCCGGCCGTACTACGCGGAGGGGTCCAAGACCCTCGGCTACGAGGTGGCCGAGCAGCTCGGCTGGCGCATCCCGGCGCAGGTGGTCATCCCGATGGCCAGCGGCGAACTGCTCACCAAGATCGACAAGGCGTTCTCCGAGCTGGTGGAGATCGGCCTGGTCGAGGCGCCGGCCGGCGGCTGGAAGGTCTTCGGAGCGCAGTCCGCCGGCTGCAACCCGATCGCCGTCGCGCTGCACGACGACAGCGACACGATCATCCCGGTCAAGCCCACCGGCATCGCCAAGTCGCTGAACATCGGCGACCCGGCCGCCGGCGTCTACGCCCTGGAGGCGGTCCGCCGCACCGGCGGCTGGATGGAGTACGCCGACGACGACGAGATCCGCGCCGGCATCCGCGATCTGGCCCGCACCACAGGTGTCTTCGCCGAAACCGCAGGCGGGGTGACCGTGGCGGTGCTCCGCAAGCTTGTCGAATCCGGTCGGCTCGACCCGACGGCGGAGACCGTCGTGTTCAACACCGGCGAGGGTCTGAAGACCGTCGACGCGGTGGCCGGCCAGGTCGGACCGACCCACCACATCAAGCCCTCGCTGCGCGCCGCCCGCGACGCCGGCCTCCTCGGCTGACCCGGCCCGCCGGGTCGGCCCGTTGATCCACTCGGGTTCCTGGAAGCCGCGGTAATCGCCCGGCCCGGACACCCCGTTCTCAGGAAACCCGAGTGGATCAAACGTGTAACTGGGGTTTCGCTGTGAGTATGGAAAACCCGCCCCTGCGGACTTGACGGCAGGAACCGGACGGCGCAAGATGCTCCGTGCGGGAGGGCATTTCGCCGAAGACTTTTGAAGTTCTTGCGACCCAACGCCGGAGGCGTTGTGCGAGTGTCCCTCCCGACCACGTTCGATCGGGCCAGCGAATAATTCGCTGGCCCGATCGCTTTCCCGGGCGCACGCTCAGCGGCATGAGCATCACCATCGCGACGTTCGACGGCGCCGACCGAGCCGCCGTCGACGAGGCGTACCTGATCGGCGTGGCGGCCCACGACGTCGATCTGCCGGACCTCCCACCCTTCTGCCGGCGACGCTTCGACGCGTTGTTCCACACGCCGATGCCCGGCACCAGGTCGCTCTGGGCGCTGGCTCGGCTCGACGGGGTCCCGGCCGGTTACCTCCAGCTGGACCTGCCCTACCTCGACAACACCGACAACGCCACCGCCGAACTGACGGTGCATCCCGAGCTGCGGCGGCGGGGCGTCGGCCGGGCGCTGCACGAGCACGGGGTACGCCTCCTGCGCGAGAACGGCCGCAAGCGGGTGGTCGCGATGGCCGTCTCCGCGCTGCCCGACGGGCCAGCCCGAAGCGCGGCGGGCGACGCGTTCGCCGCCGCCACCGGCGCCCAGCCCGCCCTCACCGAGGTGCGTCGCCGGCTCGACGTCGACGCGATCGACCGGGTCGCGCTGCGGGCGGCGCTGGCCGAGGCCCGGCCGCGAGCCGAGGGCTACCGGTCGGTCTGCTGGCAGGGGGCAGCCCCGCAGGAGTACGTCGCCGACATCGCCTACCTGGACGGCCGGCTGCTCACGGACGCGCCGATGGGTGACGTGCAGTGGGACCCGGAGCAGGTGGACGCCGAGCGCATCCGTGGCAACGAACGGGCGTTGGACGCCAAGGGCCGGCGGTGCTACCACCTCGGGATGCTCCACGAGGCGTCCGGCCGGCTGGTCGCCTGGACCCTCCTGGACGTGGGCGCCTCCGCCGACTGGCACGCCTTCCAGCAGATCACCATCGTCGACCCGGATCACCGTGGGCACCGGCTCGGTCTCATCGCCAAGGCCGAGAACCTGCACCACCTGCTCACCCACGAGCCGGCCGTCCGGGTGATCGACACCTGGAACGCGACGAGCAACAGCTACATGGTGGCGATCAACGAGCAACTCGGCTTCCGCCCGGTGGACGCCTGGACCGACTGGCAGCTCACGCTCTGACCCGGCCGGTCACTCGTCCGGCCGTTCCCAGCGCTCGACCAGCTCGCAGATCGCGGCCTGGAAGTCGTCGTCAGGCGTGAACCGGTGGCCCTGCACCGGAGGGGGCACCGTGTCGGTCGGTGGGATGAGCAGCCCCTTCGGATCCCGTACCCGGCGGTCGACCCGGGCGGCAGGGTCGTCGGGTCCGTCGACGTACGGGGCGAACACCGGTCCGCCCACCGCGTCGGTGTACCGCCACAGGTTGATCCACCGCCAGGCCACCCGGCCGCCGACCTCGCGCAACATCTCGTCGCTGACGTACGCCGGGAAGATCCGCCGGTACCGGTTTCCGAGCGGGGCGCCGTAGGTGAGCAGGGCCACCCGCCGGCGGCAGCGGTCGGGGAGCTGGAGGATCGTCACCGCCGCGAGCACGCTGCCGTGACTCTGCCCGGACAGCACCACCGCGTTCCCGTCGGCGGTGAGCTGGCCGATCCGGCGGGCCAGCTCCGGGACCGCCCGCTCGACGTAGCACGGCGGGGCGAGCGGGTGTGCGGCACGCGGCCAGAAGGTGGCCAGCTCCCAGAGCACCCCGACCAGCCGGATCGCGCCGGATCGGTAGGCGACGAGTCCCATCACCGCGAGGACCGTGGCGAACAGCCCGATCAGCAGGGCGCCCAGGTCGGTCACGAAGATCACCGGACGGGCCAGCGACTCGCCGCCGAGTCTCAGCGCGAGCGCACCCGGGCCGGGACCGATCACCGAGAGCCCGGCCGCCGCCAGGGTGAGCAGTAGCAACACCACGTACGCGGCGGCCAGCATTGGCCCGAGCCGATCCGTCAGCCTGGCACGCACGATCACGTCCCGGACGGCCCGGGCCCGTTCGGGGGCCGCCCGGGACGCTTCCGGGTAGTCCCGCCGGACCAGATCCTCGGCCTCCCGACGCCGGCGATTCCGGCTGATCCGGGGTATGAGCAGGGCCGTCACGAGCACCAGGACCGTGGCGAGGGTGAAGCCGAGGGCTACCCAGCGGTAGGCGATCGGCGGCGACAGCGGTGGCGCCCCGGGCGGCAGCGGCCGGGCGGGCGTCGGGCTGGAACCACGGTCCAGATACTCGGCGAGCCCGTAGGTCAGGCCCGAGTCGTAGGCGACGCCCAGCCCGATCGCGATGGTTGTCAGCACCGGCGCGCCCAGCCCGACCAGCAGGAAGAGGGGCCGGGGAAGGGCGCGGCGCTGCACCACGACCACCAGGCCCAGCATGGCGAGCAGTGCCACCTGCCCGGCGAACAGTCCAGCGGCCATCGTCCCGTACCCGGGCAACACCCCCTCGGCCTTCCACGGCGGCCGTGGCAGCAACGCGTACCCCAGGGTCAGTGCGGTGAGCGCGACGGCCACCCAGCGGATCGTCCGCGAACTTCGCTGGTCCCGCTCTCCGCGCCGCTCGATCGCCGGCCGGCAGAGCAACACCACCGCGCCGGCGAGCAGCGCCACATCCGCGGCCAGCAGCAGCCAGCCGGGCACTGTGGCGTCGTGCGGCGCCAGAACCAGCAGCAGGGTCATGTCGAGCGTGCCCAGCGCCACCGCGACGTGCACCGAGCGCAGGCGACGCAGCAGTGAGCGGGTGTCCCAGAAGGCGGGCGCGTCGAGCCGGTCCGCACCCACGCCGGGTGGGTGGTTGCCGTCCTCGGGGAGCTGCCAGGTCCGGGCACCGAGTCGCCAGATCAGGACGATCGCGATGATCGGCGGTACGGCCAGCAGCGCGAGTCGCTGCCCGGGCGGCACGCCGCCCAGCCAGGAGATCTCCCGCCGCCCCTCCAGGCACCTCGGGTAGGCCGCGCACTGCCACGCGATCAGGTCGAGGGACACCCCGACGGTGGAGAGCACGTACATCGCGGTCACCGTCGCGGCCAGCAGCCGGCACAGCGCCCGACCGGCACGGCCACGGCGACCGGTTACCGGCAGCATCCAGACCGCGATGTTGCTGAGCATGAACGGCAGGAGCAGGACCAGGGAGAACGTTCGAGTGGCGGTGCCGCCGGTCAACCGGCTCCAGCGGTACGCCTCAAGCGTCACCCCGTTGCGGTCGGCGGGGGAACCGTAGCCGGGCCGTGGCCGGTAGAAGCCGGCGTTGTCGTCTCCCGCGACCCGCGCGACGATCGGTCGATCGAGGATCGTCTCGGGCCCCTTGTCGGCGACCCCGTGCACCCGGATCTCGGTGATCCTCACCCGCCGCCCTCCCCTGGCCGGCTTTCCTGGCCGGAAGGCCCGGGGTTACCCGCTGCCGCCCCGGGCAACCCCGGTGCCGTCGGCCATTGGCGCTTCTGCTCCCGACTCCGACTGCGGCATGAGCCGCTGTCGGGCATTCGCGCTACTGCTCGCGGACCGGACTCAGGCATGAGCCGCTGTCGGGCATTCGCGCTACTGCTCGCGGACCGGACTCAGGCATGATGGCGGGCATGACGGAGACCCCGCATCCCCTGTACGACAGGCACGCCGACACCCTCAACCGTGCGCTGACCGCGATCACGGAGCGGGGCTACTGGTCCGCCTATCCCGAATCCCCAAGCCCTCGGGTGTACGGCGAGACCGCCGCCGCCGACGGCAAGGCCGCCTTCGAGGCGTACCTCGGTGGTGACTTTCCGCTCGACCAGCCGGGCACCGGTGCACGGGTCGCCACCGAGGCGAGCCCGTTCGGGGTGGAGCTGGCGGTGCGTTACCCGCATGCCGGCCCCGGCGAGTTGATCGACGCCGCCTCCGCCGCGCTGCCGGCCTGGCGCGACGCCGGCCCGCAGGCCCGGGTGGGGGTCTGCCTGGAGATCCTCGACCGGCTGCACAAGCACATCTTCGAGCTGGCCAACGCGGTGCAGTTCACCAGCGGGCAGGCGTTCGTGATGGCCTTCCAGGCCGGCGGCGCGCACGCGCTGGACCGGGCCCTTGAGGCGTTGGCGTACGCGTACGCCGAGATGACCCGGCACCCGGGCACGGCCGGCTGGGAGAAGTCCGCCGGCAAGGGCGACCCGCTGCGGATGACCAAGACGTTCCACGTGGTGCCGCGTGGGGTGGCGCTGGTGATCGGGTGCAACACCTTCCCGACCTGGAACTCCTACCCGGGGCTGTTCGCCTCGCTCGTCACCGGCAACCCGGTGCTCGTCAAGCCGCACCCGCGCGCGGTGCTGCCGCTTGCCATCACCGTGAAGTACGCCCGGGAGGTGCTGGCCGAGGCCGGGTTCGACCCGAACCTGATCATGCTGGCGGCCGAGGCGCCCGGTGAGAAGCTCGCCAGCGACCTGGCCCTGCACCGCGCCGTGAAGATCGTCGACTTCACCGGCTCCACCGAGTACGGCGACTGGCTGGAGACGCACGCCCGGCAGGCATCGGTCTACACCGAGAAGGCCGGTCTGAACACTGTCGTCATCGACTCCACCGACGACTTCGCCGGCATGTGCCGCAACCTCGGCTTCACGCTGACCCTGTACAGCGGTCAGATGTGCACCACCTCGCAGAACATCCTCATCCCGGCCGGTGGTATCGAGACCGACCAAGGGCACAAGAGCTTCGACGAGGTGGCCGGCGGGATCGCGGCTGCGGTCGGCAAGCTCACCGCCGACCCCGCCCGGGGTGTCGAGCTGACCGGCGCCATCGTCAACGACGGGGTGCTGGAGCGGCTGGCCGAGGTCACCAAGGTGGGTGAGCCGGTGCTGGAGTCACGGGCCGTTACCCACCCGGCGTACGCCGACGCGGTGGTGCGTACCCCGACGATCGTGAAGCTGACCGCGGACGACGCGGAGACGTACGGCCGGGAGTGGTTCGGGCCGATCTCGTTCGCCATCGCGACCGACTCCACAGCGCACAGCCTGGAGTTGCTGCGCCGCACGGTCGGCGAGAAGGGCGCGCTCACCGCGGGGGTCTACTCCACCGACGAGGCGGTGCTGGACGCCACCGAGGCGGTGGCGGTCGAGGTCGGGGTGCACCTGTCCTGCAACCTCACCGGCGGGGTCTTCGTCAACCAGTCGGCGGCGTTCTCCGACTTCCACGGCAGTGGCGCCAACGCGGCGGCCAACTCGGCGCTGACGGACGGGGCTTACGTTTCGAATCGCTTCCGGATCGTTCAGTCGCGGCGTCACGTGTAGTGGTTGCGGTGGGGTTTCCGGGGCAGCCCGACCCGCTCCGGGCGGTCAGGCTTGATCCCTGCGCGGGTCGGCACAAACGTCAAACTGCCCCGGCGACGCCGGACCGCACGGTCGATCAGGACGGCGC